>WFTN01000001.1 GCA_015485455.1 Planctomycetota bacterium
GACGCACGGGACTTAAAATCCCGAGTTCCATTGGAACGTGAGGGTTCGAGTCCCTCCTTGCCTATTGAAGGATTTCCCGAGGACCGTCCCTCTACCCCTTCTTAAACATGCCGAAGAGAACATAACGTCCAATCTTCGGATTCTCCTTCAAACGGCGCATGCAGTAGAGATACCACTCATCTCCAAAAGGCACGTAAACCCGCAATTTGTGCCCAGCTTTGATGAGCTTCACCCCGAGAGACTGATCAACTCCCAAGAGCATCTGGAATTCGTAGGACTCTTTGGCAATCTGGCGCTCTTTCAGAAGTTTCTCAGCTCGATCGGCTAAGTCGTGATCATGGGTCGCGATACCCACGTAAGAGCTGGCGTCAAACATGTCACCAAGGACAGTGATGAAGTTGTTGTTGATTTCTTGGAAGCCCTTGTAAGCGATCTCCTCTGGCTCTACATAGATCCCCTTACATAGCCGATAGCTCGGCTTAAGATCTTTCAGTTCTGCCACGTCTTGGGCTGATCGGCGCATATAGGCTTGCAACACCAACCCTGTGTTATCAAATCCTTCAGCTCGAAGACGGCGGTAGATGGCGATCGTATCCGACGTCGTTGGGGAATCTTCCATGTCAATACGGACAAAATTACCCAGACTTTGAGCGTGACTCACGACGGCCCTCACCCGCTCATAGGTGACCTCCTTGTCGATCTTGAGGCCAAAAGCCGTGAGCTTGATGCTGATGTTTGCGTCCAAATTCTCAGACCTGATACGGTCTAAGACGTCGATGTACTGCTTCCTAGCCTCATCACCTGCGGCGATATTCTCGATTTCTTCGCCCAGCACATCAATGGTGGCGCAGGCCCCCCATTTCCCCAAGTCCTTGACCCGGGCGACGGCCTCATCCAATTTTTCTCCGGCGACGTAACGTTTAGCGAATTTGCGAACAATGGCCTTGGGCACAAGAGGCAGAGATGCTGCGATGGCTTTGTCGAAAAGACTCGAAACTACAGGCATTCTGGTCGATCCTTTGGGGGTCTTAGCTTTCTTGAGATTCCAACCAGCGCTCGGCGTCAATGGCAGCCATGCAGCCAGTGCCCGAAGCTGTGATCGCTTGACGATAGACCGTATCTTGAACGTCGCCACAAGCGAAAACACCGTCGATATTGGTGTATGTGTTGTTGTCTTGGGTGATCAAATAGCCCGCCTCGTCCATATCGAGTAACCCTTGAAAGATCTCAGTATTGGGCTTGTGACCGATTCCCATGAAGACCCCTTGGACTTCTTTCTCAACTTCCTCCCCAGTGACTGTATCCTTGAGGGTGACGGCCCGAATTACACCATTGTCATCCCCATGATAGCCAACAACAGAGCTATTCCACCTGATCTTGAGGGTCTCATGCTCCAAAGCTCGCTTCGCCATGATCTTACTGGCGCGCAACTCATCTCGACGATGAATCAAGGTGACCTCATTGCAGAATCGCGTGAGAAAAGTGGCTTCTTCAACAGCGGAATCACCACCGCCGATGACCACCACGTCCTTGCCCCGGAAGAAAAATCCATCACATGTGGCGCAGGCTGAGATGCCTTTGTTGTAGTAGGCCTCTTCTCCTGGCAGGCCCAAATAGCGGGCCGTGGCCCCTGTGGCAATAATGATGCTGTCGGTGTGGACTTCTCGGTTGTCAGACCAGATTTTGAAGGGTCTGGAGGAGAAATCGACTTTCACAATGTTTTCAGAGTAGCAAACCGTCTCAAAGCGCATGGCCTGCGCTTTGAACTGCATCATGAGATCTGGGCCCTGAACCCCTTCGGGAAAACCCGGATAATTCTCGACTTCTGTGGTGATCGTCAATTGACCGCCAGGTTGAAGACCTTCGAAAATAATCGGCGACAAATTGGCACGGGCCGTATAGATCGCCGCGGTCCATCCCGCTGGCCCAGACCCAATAATGGCAACTTTGGTCTTCTCAATATCACTCACAAAAGCTCTCCTGCAACAAATTCAACGGAACTGGCGATTCCGGCTCCAATTCCGATCCGGGCCCTTTTCTGCAGCCGCTATAGCATTTTTCTATGTTAGCCTAAGGGTTCAAAACGGGCAACGCGGGGGAAAGCCGACTTATTCCTCGGATCCCGCCCATAGAACTGCTCAAACTGGTGGATCTGGACTGTTGAAATCCGAGTGTATTCCCGTATTGTTCCCCGGTTGAGCATGGGTTTTCTTCTGAAACGACTCTTGGGCACCAAGGACGGTCAAGAAAACCAGGATACGACGATTTGTCGCAGGATTCGAAAATCAGTCCTGCGCCCCAGGGAGTAGTCATGGATCTCGGTGAACTAATCAATTCGCGCGGTGTTATTCGTCTTGAAACAAAAGACAAACGTGAGGCCCTCGAGCAGATGATTGAAGTCTTAGCTCGCAGGCGAGAAATCACCAGCCGGGACAAGCTTCGCCGTGCCATCAAAGATCGAGAGAAAATCCTCTCCACAGGCATTGGTTTCGGCTTGGCAGTGCCCCACGCCAAGATCCCTCAAGTCAAGAAGTTCTGTGCCGTCATCGGCATCAGCAAAGAAGGTATCCCCTTCGAATCCATGGACGGCAAGGCTGTCAACATCATCGTGATGATTGCGGCGCCAGACGACGCTCACGAAGAATACCTTAGAATCTTGGCGAAGATCACCCATACATTGAAAAACGAAGACACCCGCAAAGGCATCATCGACACCAAGGATTCCAAGAGTGTGATTACTCTGTTTTCGAAGATGGAATATTGATTCCCCGGCGCCAAACAAGCACACCGGCGATTGTCACCCACAGCAACCATACCACTCGGCCCTTCTTGGGCAGTTCCCGCAAATAGCGAACAAGGGCGTGCCATGGCCCGAAGATTCCAGTCACAGGGTCAGAGTGAAGTGACACAACGCGATGCTTTTGATTGCCAGAATTCAAGACATCCATCAAACCCGACGGGCTGAGGGGCACCAAGTCCTGAGGCACCATATTCCACACTTGGTTGAAGCCACGTTTGCCGTGAAAGTCGCTGTTTCCCAAAGCCAAGAGATTGTGCTTGGCAATGCCACCTCGAAGTGCACCTAAACGCTCCAGGGCCTCCGAACTGCCTTCCTCATTCCTGCCAGCTACTTCAAATCCATCAATGTTGGCGGCGATCAACTCCTCTGACGATGGCATAGCCCCATTATCCCCTCGCCAAAAATGCGAAGCGATGACAAGCCCACCGGCTTGATGAACCGCCTCAATCAACAGAGAGTAGTCTGTGATTGCCTTCAAATTCTTTGGGGTGGCAGAACGATTGTAGACCAAAAGGTGAAGGGGATGGTCCGCCGGGTCCCCGCCGCTCCATTCCGCACCAAAGAACTCCATGGGCTCCCAGCCAGCTTTGTCCCTCAAGATATAACCTTGAGCCCAAGCATCATGCCAGGTCGGAATCACCATGTTATAACCCAAATCAGCAAAACGCTTCAGTCCGTCCTCAAGGCTCACAGCCCCGTCATAGGGATCACCCAAATGACTCTGAGCATCAAATGCCCAATATGTTCTTGCCTCATCTGAACGAGGCCTTCCCCCCCAACCAGCACCACCGCTGATCGCCAAAAACCCCCAGATCAAAGATGCGGCTATCACAGAAGTGGTGACTTTGAGAGATCGTAGACCCCATTTAAGAAAGGCCAAGATAGACAGAAAAAGGAGCCAAAACCCTCCCCACAGGACAACCATCCTTAAGTCCGGCAGGCTTGCGATCTTCCGCGCCGGCCCAAAGATGGGTTCCCCAAGGACATGGAGCCAGTCTTGTTTAGGAAGGTGCCAATTGGCCAAGACCTCGCCGGAAATCCCGTCCCGTAAGGAAATGGAGTCATGAAAAATCCAGCCCACGACCAACGCCCAAACCACAAGAATCATGGGTGCCAAACGCTTGGGAGGATAAATAAATGCGAAAATGCCTCGACCCGGTGTTGTGGCTTTCCAGGAAACTGTCATCAGCAACCAGCCCACGGCGGCCCCAGCGAGAACGTCGCTGGGGTGATGTGCGCCAATGTAGATACGCCCAAGACCAATGAGAATCGCCAGCCCCCATCCCAGAGGCACCCAAAGGCTTTTCGGGCGCCAAACAGTCAAGAAAAGCGCCACGGTTACGGCGAAAGCAGTATGGCCAGAAGGAAAACTCTTGTAGTCGATGTGATCAAAAAGAACCCGGAGTTGGTCCTGCATTCCTTCAACATGCCCAGGTCTGGGACGATGAGTCACCCGCTTCAAAGTCCCAACCACGATCTCACAAAGGACCCAAGCCGAGACAAAGCCGCAGAGGCTCTTGCGCTGCGTTTTGAACTTCGTCCACAAATGAGACAAGAAAAACAAACTCAAGAGCAGCAATAGCTCGATGCGCGTCGACCACTTGTCAAGAAAATGTGCCCAAGTGTCCAACCAAGGAATCGGACTTAAAGGATTGATGGCGGCAGTCAGAGGCTCATCCCAGGGAGTGACCAAAATCGCAAGAAATCCCACCAATAAGGGCCAGGTGAGGTCAAAAGCCCGCGGCAGACCGATCTTAGAGACACCCGAATTATCGCTTGGACTGGTCAATTTCTGTTCTCAATGGCCATTTCATGCTTCCAGGTCAAATTTCCCCTCACTGGGGGCAAAAGAAGCCTACGTAAGCGCCCCCCAACCATCAAATTGGAACAATCGGAAGAAACACAGGCCATTGGCCAAATTAGCCAAATTATTCCCCAGCGATAGCCACATCTTTCCTTGAGTAACAAACCCAGGGAAACCGATGCTGGAGGTATACTTGAAACCACCTCGCGGTGCTAACATAAGAGCCACCGAACGTTGTTTGTCTTATTGCTGGGAACTCTATTTCATGTCTAAGACTCGATTTATCTGCACTATCGGCCCCAAAACCGCTACCAAGTCCTGGCTGGACAAACTCGCCAACGCTGGCATGAACATCGCCCGGGTCAACGGGGCTCATGGCTCACTTGAAGACGTCAAGAAAATGGTGGCTGGGCTCAAAAAGGATCTCCCCAAAGGGGTTGAGATTCTCCTCGACCTCCCAGGCAACAAAATCCGAACCGACAACATAGCCAAGCCGATCATGCTCAAAAAAGGCGAGGCATTTGTTCTCAAACCAGACAACTTGACTTACCGCCCCCTCTACAAGAGCCTTAAAGCGGGAGACCAGATTTCCGCCGCCGATGGCAGCATCAAGCTCGAAGTCGCGGCCATCAAGGGTGAAGACATTCATACCGTTGTTCATGTCGGTGGCCCTTTGGCGACTCGCAAGGGCATCAACATCCGTGGCATCCACGGTGAGATCCCCTTCGACTTCGAAAGAGACATCGACCTTCTCAATATCGCCATTGAAGCCAAGATCGACTATGTCGGTTTGTCCTTCGTCCGCAACGTTGAGCAAGTGCGCCGTATTCAGTCTCAATTGGTTGGCACTCAGATCCAAGTGATCGCCAAGGTCGAAACCGCAGAAGCTGTGGTGAAGGTCGACCAGATCTTGAGTGACGCCGCCATGATCATGATTGATCGAGGAGATTTAGAAGCTGAGATCGGCAAAGAAAACGTGCCACTCACCCAAAAAATGGTGCTCAAGAAAGCTGCAGACTACAAAGTCCCCGTCATCATTGCCTCCCAATTCTTGACCTCCATGCTCGACAAACCCCTGCCCTTCATGGCGGAGGTCTCCGATGTGGCCAACGCCGTTTTAGACGGGGCTAACATCTTGATGCTCTCAGAAGAAACTGCCATTGGCGACTACCCTGAAGAATGTATCGCCACCATGTCCAAGGTTGCCCGCACTGTGGAAGAGAGCCTGGCCCGGGACTTTGAAGCCGTCATCATGGCGGCAGGACCTTCTACAGGTTTCGGCTCCTTGACCAAGAACAAGCACAAGTGCATGTTGGACGTCGGAGGCACAACCATCATCAACCATGTGATGGAAAACTTGCTGTTGTCGGGAATCAGCTCTGAGAAAGTCACCATCGTCACCGGCCACAACAACCGGCAAATTGAACACTACATGGCCTCCGACATTTACGACGGTCAGTTCGTTTACAACCCTTGGTATCAAACCACCAGTATGGCGGTTTCCTTGTGGTTAGCGCAAAAGCGCGACACCAACCTCATCTTATGCTACGGCGACATCATCTTTGACCCCTCTATCTTAGAAGACCTCATCGCCACCGAAGGCGACATCGTCTTGGCTATCGACAATCGCAAAGACTTCGATGCTGAAGACGAAAAAGTAATCGTGAAAAAAGGGAAAGTCGTCAAAGCTTCCAAGGACATCCCAGACGACAAGGCCAACGGCGAATTCATCGGTTTGGCTAAAATCTCTCGCCGGGGCGCCCGTCACCTTTGGGATCAATTGGGCAAGATGGTGCGCGAAGAAAACATGCTTTGCTTCCTGAGCGAAGTGTTTGAACAAATCGCTGACAGCGGATTCGACATCAACACCTGCATGACCAATGGCCGAGCCTGGAACGACAACGACAACTTGATCGACTTAGGTATCTCCCGCGAGAAGATTTATCCTCGCATTCGTGAAGACCGCGTAACCAACAAAGTAGAAGCCAAAAAATGAACGAACCACTCGGTGGCGAACTGATCGATCGCGCTTGCTCAGCCGATCAGCGCGACGAAAAACGCAACTACGCCAAGACCTTACCCAAGCTCTTAGCCGACAAAAATGCAATCTTGGACGTGGAGAAAATTGCCAACGGCACTTTCTCACCCCTCACAGGGTTCATGGGTTCCAATGATGTGCGGGCAGTCTTGGACACCATGCACCGGGTCGATGGCATCCCTTGGACCATCCCCATCGTCTTTCATGCGCCCAAGAGTGACACGGAATCTTTGAAAGTGGGCGACGATGCCGCCATCATCAATGCCGCAGACGACAGCATTGCCGCTATCATCACGGTCGACGAGATCTTCACCATAGACAAGACCGATTACGCACAGAAGGTTTACGGCACAACAGATCGGGCCCACCCTGGCGTCAACCTGATGATGAACTGGGGCGACTCCCTCATCGCTGGCTCTATCGAATTGATTGACTATGCCGAGAGCCTCATCCCTGGAGGTTACGACTTATCACCCTCCCAGGTTCGCGCTCAGTTCGCCGAAAAGGGCTGGAAACGCATCGTCGGCTTCCAAACCAGAAATTTGGGTCATCGCGCTCACGAGCACCTGCAAAAGATCGCCCTCGAACATGCAGACGGTCTGCTCATTCATCCTTTGATTGGCTGGAAGAAAAAGGGTGACATGCAACCAGAAGTCATTCTGGAAGGTTATGAAATCTTGACGGAGAAATACTACGTCAAGGCCAACACCATGCTCGCGGGTCTCACCACAGCCATGCGTTACGCCGGTCCTAAAGAAGCGGTCTTCCATTCTATCATTCGTAAGAACTTCGGCTGTACCCACTTCATCGTTGGACGTGATCATGCCGGTGTTGGGGACTACTACGAGAAATACGCTGGCCATAAAATCTTCGACGAGTTCGGAGATGAGTTGGGGATTACTCCCATGCGCCTACACGGTCCCTGCTGGTGCGAGACTTGTCAGTCCATCGTCACCGAACATACTTGCCCTCACGAAGACGCTTGGCTCCAGATCAGCGGCACAGACGTCCGCGCCATGCTCTCTCGCGGCGAATGCCCTCCCCCCAGCGTCATGCGCCCAGAGATCGGCGCCTTCCTGGTCCAAAGAGCCAAAGAAGGCCGTGTCTTCTTCGAAGGTTAGATCAAATGTCGGGGGCTAGGTTTTGGCCCAAAAGAAAGGCCGGTTCAGCGGATGGTGAAATTCTGAAGCTGTAAGTAGCCCTGGCGGTAGCCGATCCAGACTTCGACGCGGTAGAGGCCAATGCAACGAGGGAGTTTGGCTTGGAACTTCTGAGGACTTCCGTCACAGGGAATGTTGAGAATGATAGGACTATCAACGGGAGGAAATGCTCCCGCAGGTAAGAGATCGATGCGAATGAGATTGGCGCTCTCAATGGCAGAGTCCCAAATATAGTCGATAGTGATTTCATGCTCGTTGCCATCGAAGGATAAGGGAGGCGTTCGAAAAGCACCTTCGTAGCCGAGAGCCATCAGCTCCAATGTTCCTCCTGGTTTGGCGACAAGGGGATCCCGAAGACGCTCATCAAACTCGAAGTACTTCGCCATCTCCACTGGGTTCCAAGAGCCAGACGGTGGACCTTGGTGGGCACGAACGACGTTCACTTCAAAAAGCCCTCTGGCATCTTCCACTTGATAGAAACGAGCTCCCCCTTGCTGATTGACGATCACGCGGCCATACCAATGCCCAAGTTCGTTTGGAGCCTGAACAACAATCTCTTGTTTCCACTTTTCTTGAGGCAAGATCCCTTGGCCCAAGTCTACCTGCGTTCCGTATTCCCAGTTCGTCTTGCCATCTCTTGACCAAAGAACACGTAAGCGGCCACCCAAACCCCATGCTCCACCGGGCAAAGAACGACTGCTATTGTTGGCTAAGGCAACTGACAGGAATAAGTCTTGGTCCGCAACAACGAAACGCTCAGCGGCAGGAGCCAAGGCAACAGACTCCACTTCGATTTTTTCGCTATCAAGCAACAAACCTCGTGAAGGATGATAGCGGCCCAAGACTTCAAATTCCCGTTCTAAGGCAGGCAGGCGAAATGCACCTTCGTAGGGGCTTTGGGAGCGCAGCACCTTTTCAGCCAACTCCCCCTGCCCCGCAAGCATCAATGCCTTAATGCGCTTGAGGGTAACCTGGCGAGCGATCGCTAAACCGACAAGATATGTCTCTGCCTCTCCAAAAGCCTCAACGGCACCTTCAAAATGCCCACTGTGGAGTAGCTCATCACCATCAACCATCAAACTGCGGGCAATTTGCAAATGCTCAATGCGCTGCTTACCCAACCGAGGCAGAAGCTCTTTGAGCACTTCCTCATGAAAACCAGGGTCCCAACCAGCTAAGAAAAACAAAGCCACTTCATTTTGGATCTCGATGGGAAAATCAAAGGAGATGTGACGTAAGATATCGTGCTTGATGGATTCCCGTAGGTAGCGATCAGGAATGAGTACGCGAACGACATCCAACC
>WFTN01000002.1 GCA_015485455.1 Planctomycetota bacterium
GCTAATGGCCCGTCCCAATTCTCTACATGTACGAAGTATGGAGATTGCTCAAGAACAGTCAAGAACAGTCAAGAACAGTCAAGAACAATCTTATTTTCAAGCGAACAACCCAAGAGATACGGAAGTCTATTGAGTCTCACCAAGCGAGTGGCCTGTCGATCAATGAATTTTGCCGCCAGAACGATTTGGCAATCTGGACTTTCGGCTATTGGCGCCGCCAGTTTCGCCAAGGGTGGAATTCAAGGTCATCATAAACGACAGAGTTTGAAGTTTCTGTCCCGAAGTGCTTCACACAGATTCTTAATCTGGCCCCGAGTTGGTGGAGGTTTTGTCTTCATGCTAGCTTTATCGCCAATGACAAAGATTTTCGCTTGCAAGGAACCGACCGACCGACATGCGCAAAGGCTTGGATGGTCTGTCAGAAATCATTCGAGGCGTCATGGAACAAGATCCCTCGTCCGGCCATCGTTCCTTCATGAATCGCCATCGCTACTTGGCAAAAATTTTCTAGTTCGAGCAGTCCGGATCTTGGATGCTGTACAACTACAAAAGATTGGGGGGCGGCAATTCTCAATTTTCTTGAACACGGTGAAGTCGAGATTGGCAATAACGGCGCAGAAAGAGCTAGTCGGACAGTCTCTCTTGGGCGAATCCAAGCTTTCTCGCACCTTGTCTTGGTCCACAAGAACACTCAGTTTCTTTCCCGGCCGCACAGACAGAAAAAGTGGCCCATATGGGCCACCTTTGTCTGGTTCCATGTAAATTCTTGGTCCAAATGGAGCCATTTGTACTAGTAGCGCGGTGGGGGATATAGAAACACGCAGCAGGATAGCGTCCTGCTGCGTGCTTGGTGCGATCATCTCAAATGGAATTAACCTTTGAGAGCAATCTGCATGGTCTTGCCCAAGTCTGCTGGGCTCGCAGCAACTGGAATGCCTGCGGCTTCCATGGCAGCAATTTTGTCGCTTGCCTTGCCCGATCCACCAGAAATAATGGCACCAGCGTGGCCCATGCGTTTTCCGGGAGGAGCTGTTTGGCCGGCGATGAAACCGGCAACTGGCTTCTTCATGTTCTCTTTGATCCAGGCAGCCGCTTCTTCTTCAGCAGTGCCACCGATCTCACCAATCATGATGACACCTTCAGTGTCGTCATCTTCATTAAAGAGACTCAAAACGTCGATGAAGTTTGTCCCGTTGAGTGGGTCACCGCCGATGCCGACGCAAGTCGATTGGCCATAACCCAGTTCGCTCAATTGCCAGACGGCTTCGTAAGTCAACGTACCACTACGGCTCAAGACTCCAATGCTTCCAGGCTTGTGGATGTAACCTGGCATGATGCCGATCTTGCATTCTCCTGGAGTAATCACACCCGGGCAATTGGGGCCAATCAGCCGTGTGCCTGAGTTTGCCAACGCTTTCTTGACTTTCGCCATGTCCATCACAGGAATGCCTTCGGTGATGGCAATGGCGATCCCCATGCCAGCGTCCGATGCTTCTATGATAGCCTCTCCAGCGAAGGGAGGTGGCACGTAGATAACTGTGGCATCGGCGCCAGTCTCGGCCACAGCTTCTTTCACTGTGTCAAATACAGGCACGCCGCAACAAGTTGTTCCGCCTTTGCCTGGAGTCACGCCACCAACCAATTGGGTGCCGTATTCGATCATCTGTTCGGTGTGGAACTTACCAGTTGAACCAGTAATCCCCTGAACGATGACCTTCGTGTCTTTGTTAATCAGAATACTCATGATATTTCATCCGTTCAGGAAACCGCTTTGACAATTTTCGCTGCTGCATCACCCATGTCGGTGGCTGTGGCGATAGGGAGACCAGAGTTTTCGAGGATCTTGCGACCCTCTTCCACTTCTGTGCCTTCCAAACGCACAACCAAAGGAACATGAAGATTGACTTCTTTAACTGCGGTACAGATGCCCTCAGCCAAGGTTGTGCAACGAAGGATTCCACCAAAGATGTTGACCAAAATGCCTTTCACTTTGTCATCCGCCAGGATGAGTTTGAAAGCATGAGCAACTTGATCCGAAGTCGCGCCACCCCCCACGTCCAAGAAGTTGGCTGGGGTTCCACCATGATGCTTGATGATATCCATGGTTCCCATGGCGAGTCCGGCGCCATTCACCAAGCAACCGATGTTGCCATCGAGGTTGATGTAGGAAAGACCGGACGCTGCTGCTTCGACTTCCGCAGGATCTTCTTCTGCCAGATCACGCAGTGCTACGATTTCGGGATGGCGATAAAGAGCATTGGAATCGAAGTTCATCTTCGCATCCAAAGCCAAAAGATCACCTCCCCCAGTTACAACCAAAGGGTTGATTTCAGCCAGCGAGCAGTCATTGGCCAGAAATGCCTGAGACAAGGATTGCAAGAATTTGATGGCTTTGCGATGAAGTGCTGCGGGGATGCCCATGCCCTTCGCCAAGCGCAAGGCTTGGTAAGAACGCAATCCGGCTTCCGGATCGATTGGTTCTTTCAGGATCTTCTCGGGGGTGTTGGCAGCGACTGTTTCAATGTCCATGCCACCCTCAGAAGATGCCATCATCACGGGCATGCCATAATCCCGATCCATGGCGATGCCAATATAAAGCTCATCTGCGATGTCGCAGCCTTCTTCCACGAGAAGGGTCTTCACTGGTTGGCCTTCAGGACCGGTCTGATGGGTAATCAGGTTGGATGCCATGATCGTCTTGGCAGCTTCGAAGGCCTCATCGGCGCTTTTCACCAACTTGACACCACCGCCCTTGCCCCGACCGCCGGCGTGAATTTGCGCTTTGACAACGCTCACTGGTTTCCCCAGGCGTTCAAATGCATCCCGCGCTTCTTCGGCGGTGGTGCAAACGATGCCATGAGATGTGGCGACTCCGTTGTCACGGAGGATCGCTTTCGCTTGGTATTCGTGTATGTTCATGGAGCGTGGCCCCTAACCTATTGAAAATTATACAGTTGTGAGTTTCGACCTCCAGGTGTGCAAGGCACAAGTCGAGGCCCGGTAGTCTAAGAGGGTCGAGGCGATCAAACAATGAAGCCCCCGGAATGTGAAGAACACATGTCCGGAGGCTCAGTTTGACCAGGAACAGAGGGATTTCAGCGTCTTTCAGGCTTTCGGCGACTGCCATGAGCAGCGTAGAGCCGGGCAAAACGTGCTTCCACGGCCTTTCCGTCGGTCATGTCGATATTTCCGACCCGGTGAACCTTAATGCTATTGGTTCCTCCCGATGACACGTTGGAGCCGGTGACCACAATCGTCAAATCTCCCAGATCTGCCCGCCCACCATCAAGCATCTCTTTTTCCCCCAGGAAGAAGAGCTCATCAATATTCTTGCCGCTCTTCAGACGCACCACATCAATGCCCCAGCACAGGGCCAAACGGTTAAAGACTTTTTCATCGAAAGTGGCCCCAATGATGCTCGAAACTGGGCGGGCAAACGACAGCTTGAAACAAGTCCGCCCGGAGCTGGAAAAGGCTAAGAGGTTACGAGCGTCGAGTTCTTCCGCTGCGGTGCAAGCCGCATGAACCGTAGCATCGGCCACATCACGCCCCACATCCAAGAGCATCTTGTCCATCACACGATGATAGAGATTAGAGCCTTCCGTGTGTCGAATGATCTTGGACATGGTCTCGATCACTTCCACAGGCTGTTTGCCAACAGCGGTTTCCCCTGAGAGCATCACCACATCCGTGCCATCTAAAATAGCGTTGGCCACATCGGACGTTTCCGCTCTCGTCGGCCTGGGGTTCATCACCATCGATTCCAACATCTGGGTTGCTGTCACCACAATGCGACCTCTTTTCCTGGCCGCTGCAATGATGTTCTTTTGAACGATGGGTAATTGTTCCCCTGGCAACTCAACCCCAAGATCACCCCGGGCCACCATGATGCCATGGGCCACTTCTAGAATGTCATCCAAGTTCTCAAGGGCTTCTGGTTTTTCGATTTTGGCAATGATAGCTGCATTCGAGCCATGATTGGCCAACTGAGTTCGAAGCTGTTTAATGTCTCGGGCTTTGCGCACAAATGAAAGAGCGACATAGTCCACTTCGATCTTGGCACCAAAAATGAGGTCTTCTTTGTCTTTCTTGGTCAAGGAAGGGCTGGAGACGTTGACCCCAGGGAGGTTGATTCCTTTCTTTCCTCGAAGAGGGCCACCGCAGATCACCTCGCAGACCAACTCGTCATTGTTTTTTGACTGGCAACGCAGTTCAAGAAGACCATCGTCGAGAAGAATACTCTCCCCCACTTTGACATCGTTAACCAGTTTCTTGTAGACCGTTGAAATCATCCCCGGTTCGGTCAAAGGAAACTTATGACTGACCCGAACCATCGTTCCGACTTCAAGAAACACGCTGCCCTTGCC
>WFTN01000003.1 GCA_015485455.1 Planctomycetota bacterium
CAGCGATTCCGTATCAAAAAAAACTTGAGAGCTGATCGCCTCAGAAACGGCTGTTTGAGCCCGTTCTGGGCATCTTCTTGATGCCAGTGAACAAAAAGCAAATTCGCATTCATTTTAATCTAGACTTTCCATACGAATACTGCAATAAAGTATATATGAATGCTAATAACAAAGGCTCAATGCCTCGGGCATCAATGTCCGCCAAAGAACGCAAGCTTCGCTCGCGTATTAACCAACTTGTTTCTGGAGCAGGGCTCCTGCGCGGCTCACCTCTCATTCGTCGTAACCGATGTGGCAACAAGGGCTGCAAATGCTGGGTCAAAGACGAGCGCCATGAATCGCTTGCGATTCAAGTCAGCGTCGATGGCCGCTCTCAACAGTTTCATGTACAGAAGGCCAAACGAGAGGAAGTCCTGGCTTGGGTCGATAACTACCAAGAGCTTCGTCAACTTCTTGACGAGATTGGATTGCTTTACCTCGACCGCGTCAAGGCGCGCTAACCGAAGGTCAACCCATTCTCCGTCGGCTTCTTACATCAGTAGAGAAACTCTGGAAACTGCGCGGCCAATTCGAGTCCTTTACGGACAACCGCAAGGCTCCCACTTTCTCCATCGGCCGTGTCGTTGGCAGCGCGTTCTTGACACTGCAAACGCGCTTAGGGAGCCTTCATGCCTTTGAACAAACACAACTAAGCCAATCAGCTCGGCGTTGGCTTGGAGGGCAACCGCCAAGTGCCGATACCATTGGTAGAGTTATGTCTTCCGTCGACGGTGACGAAATCCGAGTCGTCTTGAGTCAGGTCTTTCGAAAACTCAAGCGCAACAAGGGATTCTCGCCCATGTCTGCCGGTCATGTGGCGTTGGTAATAGATGGGCACGAAAGTCATACAAGCTGTTTTCGGTGCTGTGATGGCTGCTTGGAACGTGAAATTGACACCCGCTCAGGAACGCGTACTCAATACTATCATCGCCATGTAGCAGCCCATCTCGTGGGCAGAGACTTCACCTACATGGTGGACATTGAACCACAAAGAGACAGCGACGGAGAGATCACCGCAGCGCTTGCGCTGTATGAACGAGTGCACAGGGCATACTCTCGCTCATACGATATCGTCATGGGCGATGCGCTTTATAGCTGCCAGAGCATTTGGAAAGCGGTGCTTGCCAACGGCAAGCAAATCATCACTGTCCTCAAGGGCAATTGCAAAACGCTCTTAGATGAAGCCACCAAACTAATGGAGCATCAGGCCCCAGCCATTCGCAAGAAGAAGTCGACGTCTCAAGAAATCCGTGAGGTCTCCGATTGTCCGAGCTGGTGGGATGACGAAATCAAAATTTGCGTAGTATCGTGCAGGGACACAAAGAAGGTCAAGCGCCAGCTCACTGGAGAAATAGAAGAAGTCGTAGGCAAGAAATGGTTTTGGGCTTCATCCCTTTCTATCGACGATATCGACGTCTTTCGATTCGTCGACATCGCGCGTAAGCGATGGACGATTGAAAACGAAGGTTTCAATAACCTCGTCACCAACTGGCACGCCGATCATGTTTACCGCCATGAAGACAATGCTTTCGAAAACTTCTCATTGCTTACCATTTTGGCAGCCAACATCTTTCAGATCTTCTATAGCAGAAACTTGAAAGAGGCCTACCGCAAGAAGACAACGGTACGTCGCATACTTAATCTCATCATGGCTGGCATTGATGCCGAAGCCATTGTCGTCAGCGACACTTCATAGCACCGCCGCATTGATCGAACCAAGAAGAATCCGAGCGCTTCGTGCTCGGAAATAGCACCACTGCCGACCGAGCTCATTCTGGCCTACCAATGTGTCGATCTAAGCCGTGAAACAAGTGCTTGCGGCAATCCTTGGTCACCATTCCGACTCAAAAGATCATCCACATATCCCAAAATGGCTGACGAACGAGTCCAGATGCGGAATCGCTGCTTATTGACGGCAAAGAGACAACAAGTCCTGCTTCTTTGCTACAATAAACGCGTTACAAATCAGGTCACTCCTCCAAGTCAATTCCCAGTTCGTCCGTCCATTCCAAGTCAATCCCAGGCGACCAATCACGTTTGAGAATTGATATGTCGAATAGCACATTGGCGGTCGAGATTGTCAACATCGATCAGCTCTTCTGTTCACCCAGTAACCCTCGCCAGAACGATGACGCCGTGCCCCACGTGGCAGCGTCCCTTTCACGCTTTGGTTGGCAACAACCTGTTGTCGCCAGAAAGTCAGGCGAAGTCATCGCAGGCAACACACGGCTCAAGGCTGCCCTGTCCCTTGGCGAAAAGTCGGTCCCAGTTGTTTGGTTCGAAGGCACCGACCTTGAAGCTGTGGCCTACAGCATCGCCGACAATCGCACCGGCGAGTTCGCATCGTGGGAAGACGCCAGTCTCGCCAAGATTCTTCTCGAATTGAAGAAGGAAGATGCCTTAGAGGGTGTCGGCTTCAATGACAACGATATCGACAAACTCCTCGCAGAAATCAACGAGAACGATTTCGACGACATGGACGATGCCGGAGCAGAAGAACCACCCGAGAATCCAATCAGCGAGGTGGGCGACCTTTGGATCCTTGGCGACCATCGTCTACTTTGCGGCGATAGCACCAAAGCCGATGATGTGGCGCGACTGATGAACGGCGAAGTGGCCAGACTCATGGCAACGGATCCGCCCTATTTGGTTGACTACGATGGCACCAATCACCCTGGCGGACACCACAAAAAGGCTGGCCGAAAAGGCGATGATCCAGGCAACAAACACTGGGACGATTACATCGACCAAGACTCAAGCGTGCAGTTCTTCGAGGACTTCCTGCGCGTAGGATTGGCTCACATCCACGAAGAAGCGCCCATCTACCAATGGCACGCTTCCCGCCGTCAAATCCTTGTGGAGAAAGCCTGGGCCAACCTGGACCTCTTAGTACACCAGACCATTGTCTGGGTGAAAACAAAAGGAGTCCTGACCCGTTCCCATTTCCTCTGGCGTTCAGAGCCTTGTTTCTACGGTTGGCAACGTGGCAACCAACCCCAAAACCATCGTCGACCACCCTGCTCACAAACAAACGTCTGGGAGCTGGACAGCGAAAATGCTGGCATCCATCCAACCCAAAAACCAAGAGATGTTTTCACTCTCCCAATCACATGGCACACCCAACCTGGCGAAGTGGTTTATGAACCATTTTCTGGCTCCGGCACCCAGCTCATCTCGGCAGAAGAAACTGGCCGCCGTTGTTTTGCCATGGAGCTCTCCCCCGCTTTCGTCGATGTCGCCGTCAAGCGTTGGGAAAAGACCACGGGTCAAAAGGCCCACACGGAATCAGGAAAGGAATTGAAGTGAAGGACAATAAAGAGACCAAGCGCAGATACTTAACAGAGGCAAAAGTCGAGCAATTGACAGATGCCCTACTCTACATTTATTCGATCCTAATCATCCTATTCACCGTATTCTACATCTCGAAGGTGATCATCTATGGCCGCTAAGAAGCTCCCTATCAACGCATTCGAATATTTTGTTGGGCTCGGAAACAAGCGACGCTACTGCGACGTGGCCGAGCACTACGAAGTCTCAGCAAAGACCGTTTCAAGAATGGCCGCAAAAGAGAAATGGAAAGAGAGGCTTGAGAGAATAAGCGAGACGGCTCTCAAGAAAGCCGAAGAGGAATCGGCGATGGCATTGCAACGAACAGAGTTCAGCAAGATTGAACTACGAGCAACTTTTCAAGAAGCACTGACTGATGTCATGACGCCAAAACGGCTGAAGGCGGTTTTCGCCACCCTCTTTAAGGCCGCCGTCCAAAAGGAAAGCGTAACAGCCGCTCGCATCCTCATTGAACGGGTGCTGGGCAAGATTAGAACCGAACCGCTTCCACCTGGGGCAATCGTTATTCCCGACAAATTGGAAACAGCGTCCGACGTGAGAGCCGCTGCCAGCGCATTGCTTCAAGCTCTAACCAAGGGGCTATTAGCACCGGAGGACGCGCAAAAGGCAGCTGCGATCATAGAAACCGCACGTCGTTCAGTTGAAACAGAAGAACTCGAAGAGCGCCTTCTGAGGTTAGAGGAAGACGTGAGAGGAAAAAGCAAATGCGTTTGAAACGAAGACTTGCCAATGTGGAGCGGCAACATGGCATCGGTGTGTCCATTACCATTCACATCATTTGGAGTGGTAAGGACGAAGAGCATTGGAGAAAGCGAGCGGAGCTTGCCAAAGAGAAAGGATGGGGATTCAAGATCATTCGCATCATGATCACCCATGTGGCCCAATCCAAAAAGGAAGCAGAGGTGCTGGTGAAGGAGCATCGCGCCACGGGCAACAAATGGACACCAATTGCCGTTCATAGCAGAGCCAAAGGCAATGAGATCCTTGCCGAGTGGGACCCAGGGCTTCCGGACTGGCTGGAAAACCCAAGAGTCGAGGAACAGCAATGAGGATGAGGAAGAGGCTCCACTGTCTTGAGCGCAAAGCCAAGGCTGCGGATGAGTTGTCACGGCCGGTGACATTCATCGAGATGGCCCATGGCATCAAGGACAAAGAGTGGCGCAAGGGCAAGAATAGAAAAACACTTGAATACGCCCATGTGCGGCTAATGGCGTGTACGGCGCGGATAAGCAAGGCCCACAAACAAGCCACCTCAGAAGCTCTCAAAACTCTCTTAGGTAAACGTCAGATCACCCTTCCATAAAGCCGAACATGGAGCGTACATGGGCAAAACCAATACCAAGGAGACCTGCCATGACCACGCCAAAGAAACCAACAACCCTTTCCCAACTTTGTGATTCCTACATTTCTGCCCTTCCCGAAATGGGCAAAAGCGCAAGCACGGCGAAGAGCTATGCCGGAGACTTAGCGTTAGCCAAGAAGCACCTAGGGGAAGACACGGAGCTTGCCAAGATAACCCCAAAGAACATTCGTCTGTTCTTCGCCAGCGATGCCGTCAACCTGACTCGCAAGGGAGCCCCCAAGAACAAAATCACCACGGACAAAATCAAGAGAGTTTTGCGGCTGGCCTTTTCTTGGGCTGAGGAAGAAGGATTCATCGAGGAGTCACCGGTCGCAGCCAAGTCGCTAAAGACTGACGCGAAGGCGGCACCCAAGACCGCGAAACCACCTGTGCTGAAGAAACCTGCGAAGAAGACGAAGACCACGAAGGAGGAAAACTAATGATCATCCAAAAACGGCTGCTCTACGGAAAAGGATGGCACTTGTCACTTGAGGGCTATCGGGTCGAAATCGTCGCGGTCCACCGAGGCGAAGAGATCCTTCAAGACGATGCTACCGTCGGCGAGCTGCAGGATGGCGACTGGCTCGAAATAACTCCAGTCGTAAAGGACGA
>WFTN01000004.1 GCA_015485455.1 Planctomycetota bacterium
GTCTTCAAGGGGTGAGAGACATGCTCGATGACATCCCAAAGAGCGATGACATCAAATGGACCCTTGATTGGAGCATCTTCCAGTTTGCTCGTATGGATCGTCTTGAGTTCAAGGACGTCCCGTGAGAATTGAGCAGCCTTTTCTGAAATCTCAATGCCCTCGACGTTGAAACCCCGTCGTTGCATTTCTTTCAAGAAGAAGCCCCCAGCAGAACCAACTTCTAAGAGCCGTCCGGACTTCTTGTGGCGTTGCACGAAATCGGCCTTCATGGCGAAAGTGCGTTTGTGCAGCTCGCCGTCCTCCAAGTATTTGTCGTAACCATAGTCGGCAGGGTTACCGCTATCGTAATAGTCCCAGGCGTAGACTAAATGGAGATGAGATTCAGGGATTCGGGGCGTGACATAGACGAAGCTGCATTGGCGGCAGCGTGCCACGGTGAAAGGAGGTGATGATTCGATGACGTCATAAACGTCATGGTCGCACATGAGGCAAGTGACGTCTTCCAGGGGAAGTTCTTCTCGCAAATAGGAGAGTATTCCTGTCGTCTTGCCAGTCATGTTATCCGAAGTACTCGTCGCCAGTTGCCACTGCCCGATGGTTAGCATCTTGGCCAATCAGTCCATCGGCGGCCGTAAAGCCCATGGCGATTGAGTGGTCCATGTTGTTGTACTTGAAGAGGCCCTGGCGTCCGGTTGTTTCGATGTTTTCTAAACCATCGACGAAGCCTAAGACTGGATCCAAGTGCTCTTTGTAGTCAAGGGTGTAGAGGGGGTAGGCGAAGAATTCTCGGTGAGTGAAAGTTTCAAGGACGTCTGAATCTTCAATGAGGCCAATCTTGATCAAGTCCTTGACAGCGACTTCTCGCAATTCGTCGTCGCTCTTGTTCCAGATTTCGTCGCCGAAGTCACAGGTGATTTCTGCGCAGATGAGAGTTTTGTCAGCAGGTGCACAATCGTCGCTGAAGTTCTTTGGTTCAGACAGCCGGTGAACGGTGAGGGTATCTTCTGGAATGTAAATCCAGTGATCGTGGGTGAACTGGGGCCGATCGAGAATCATGAAAACGAAGACCATGCTTCGGTGCCCGAGTTTGTTCTTATGTTCGGTGATACTTGCAGGAACAGCATCACCACAAAGCTCGATGAGCTTGGTCAGGGGCATTGTGTTGAGGACCATGCCCGCCAAAATATCCCGTTGCTCACCATCCTTATCAGTGACTTGAACGCCCAGGACCTTGCCATCCTCAATGATGAACTTGTCGACATGGGTGGATAAATGGACTTCGGCACCGTTCTTGATGGCTGAATTCTTGTAGGCGATGGCTAATTCGCCGATACCACCCTTTTCGGGGTAGTAGAATTGTGACACCAAGCTTCGGACTTCACCTTTCGGACGAAACACAGATTTGATGATGGTGTCCAAAAGAGAGGCTTGGCTAATGCGCTGGGATGCCCAGTCCGCAGAAATCTCTGTGCATGGCATACCCCAGGTCTTTTCGGTGTAGACGCCAAAGAAAACTTCGTAGAGCTTGCGACCGAAGCGCCGAACCACCCATTCTTCGAAGTTGCGGTCTTTGGGCTTGGTGAAAATGTTCTTGATGGACTGGACGCCGTAGTCCCAGATGGCTCGCATCATGACCAGCTTGGGGAGCTGCTTCAGGGCTTTTCCTAGTTGAAGAGGGTAGTCGAAGAATTGGTTGTAGAGGAAGATCCGTGACACACGGTCACGCATGACTTTGTTTTCTCCTAGAACTGCCAAAGTCTCTTCGTTGACGCGCTCGTCTGTTGTGTGGAAACGGTGGGGACCAATGTCGTACCAGAAAGTGCCATGTTCCGATTCATGCTTGAGGCTCTTGGCCAAACCACCGGCTTCGGGCTCTCTTTCGACCACGATCACTTTGCGGCCAGAACGTGCAAGTTGATGGGCAGCGGTGGTGCCCGCTAACCCGGCGCCGATTATCAGAATAGTCTCGTCTGAATTGGACATCAGAATTCCCTTGGCCAAGATCGAACATGCTGAACCGCGAGAAATTCACGGATCCTCATTCTTGCATCGGCGCAGAACCAGTACAAAGTAAGCACAAATCAAGTAAAGAACTGGACTAAAGCCATCTTGCCATTCAGTTTTGTCGTCCCGAATGGCGAATAACTCGGTGGAGGCTGAGTTTTGCTCTGCCAGACACATTTCTTGGGTTGATCTGGTTCTATTTGGACAAACTGCGATTGTCCAATGCGTACGCTGAGGAAAAAGCCCCTGTTGTGAGACTTTGACCAAGGAGAGAATAACACGCCTGAGTTAAGCCAACAACAAGATCTTCCCTGGTCGTCTAGTCATAATGTATTACAAGTAAAGGACTTGGAGAGCTTGAATGGTTTGGCGGGCAGTGCTAATCTCCCTTGACCTTCGCTTTTTCTGACTCCCCTAAGTAGGCTTAGGGGCTTTTGCCTGGTTCCGAGACGATTGATGGATCTAATTAAGCAGTGCATACGCTTTCGTGAGATGCTCTCGTCCTTTATCCGGCGGGAGTTGCGGCAGCGCTATGTCGGCTCGATTATTGGCTGGCCTTGGCCATTTTTGCAGCCTTTGATCATGCTGGGCGTCTATTATGTGGTCTTTGTTCAGCTCCTCGATCAAAAACTGGACCAAAGATGGAATGAGATGATCGTCGAAGCTTTGGGGGTCGACACCGCAACAGGGGACATTTTTAACGTCCTTTTGCTTTGCTGCGGTCTCTTGCCGTGGCTGATGACAGCAGAGTTCTTGGTGCGATCTTCGAATACAATCCCAGAGAACGGCAACTTGGTCAAGAAGGTTGCTTTCCCTTCGGAACTCCTTTCGATTTCCTTGATTGGCGCCTATGCCATCAATCTGGTGGTTATCTTTTCCGTCTTCTGCGGCATCACGTGGCTGACGACTCCTTACATATCGAACTTGATATGGATGTTCCCTTTGGTGGTGGTCTGTCACATTGCCTTCCTCTTAGGGCTCGGTTACTTGCTTTCCACAGCCAACGTCTTCGTGCGCGATGTCAACCAACTGGCACCTCTTGTGATCAATCTGTGGTTCTTCTTAACGCCCATTGTCTACGTCAAAGAATCGTTGCTCTTTGGCAACCCCGATGCCACTTGGGTTTGGGTCTTCGACGTGAACCCTATGGCCTACATGGTTGATCTCTATCGCTATACCCTCATTTTCCCCGAAGAAATTCGATGGACAGTCGAAGGGGGCAAGCGGGTGAACGTTTCAGTGGCAGACGTCTGGCAATTATTAGGTGTCTTCGCCCTTATTTCCTTCACCACGTTGTTCGTGGGTTACCATACATTTATGGCGAACAAGCATAAGTTCGCCGACGAGATTTAGAATAACCGGCGTTGTGCCGGATGGAGAGTTGTCATTAGCGGGCCAAGTGTAGTCGTCAAAGATCTGGGCAAGTGCTATCGCCTTTATCCTGATCCTAAAGCACGCCTCAAAGAGTTTCTCTGCTTCGGCAAGAAGAAATTCCACAAAGAAATGTGGGCCCTTCGTGACATCAATTTCGAATTGTGGCCTGGACAAGCCCTCGGGGTCATCGGCGTCAATGGTGCTGGCAAGTCCACTCTTTTGAAGATTCTCACCGGGACCTCAAAGGAGACGGAGGGATCGTTCCAAACCAATGGCACAGTCTCTTCTATGCTTGAGCTTGGTGCTGGGTTTCACCCAGAGTTTAGCGGTAAGGACAACATTTACCTCAATGCTGCTGTGCAAGGGATTCCAGCCAAACAGGTTAAAGAACGCTACGACGAGATTGCTGAATTCTCGGAGTTAGGTGAGTTCTTAGATCGCCCTATCCGGACCTACTCATCCGGCATGGCTATGCGCCTTGGGTTCGCGGCGTCCATGCTTGTTGACCCCGATATTCTTATCTTGGATGAAGTCTTGGCCGTGGGGGACGCGCATTTCCAGAAGAAGTGCATGGACAAGTTCGCTGAGTTCCGTTCCAAGGATAAGACAATCTTGTTCGTCAGTCATAGCGTCTATCACATTCGCGAAATCTGTGATCGTGCGATCTGGATTCACGAAGGCAAGATGGTCATGGATGGCAATCCCATTGAAGTGACGGATGAGTACGAAAACATCCTCCTTCAGTTGGAAGCTGACTACTTCAACAAACGGGAATCTGTCACTGGCAATCTTGTGAATGGTTTGGCAGCTATCGAAGACGTGTCCCTCTATTTGGGGGACGAGTCCATAGCATCCAAAGAGTTCAGCACTGGGGATAGCATTACTCTTAAGTTTCGCTACACCAACCCCGAAGCTGATGAAGCTGTCTTTCCGATGATTGCTGTACTGCGCAATGATGGCACTCTTGTTTTTGCTGCCCGTCCGGAATCAGCACTGCAAACGGGGCAAGAAACCAACGAAGTCGTATTGCGAATTCCACGGCTTCAGTTGTTGTCTGGCGAATATATGATCGACGCCTTTATCACCGACAAGACAGCGGCCCATTTCATCGATCAGCGCCAGAAAGCCGCACGCTTTAAGGTGACTCATGAAGGTCTGCATAAGGGCATTTTCCTCGCTGAAACGATCTGGGACCACGACGCCAACAAGAAAGTCTGACCATGAGTGTTGATCTCTCCATTGTCATCGTCAATTTCAATACGGCTCACTTTCTCTTCCCGTTGATGGACAGCATTCACAAGCAAGAGTGGACCATTGATGGGCGTCCTGGCACCTGTGAAGTCATTGTTGTTGACAACGCTTCCAAAGGTGAAGATGCGGCTATGGTGGCGCCCCTGAAGGCTCAGGGGATGAAGTACATCCAGAACACCATGAATGTGGGCTACGGGCAGGCCAATAATCAAGGCTTTGCCGTCTCATCCGGGCGCTATCACATGATTCTCAATCCAGACTGCTGCTTCTTGCCCGGTTGCTTTCAGGAAATCATTGGCCATCTGGAATCGAACCCGGATAGCGCTATGGTAGGGCCCTTGGCATTCATGGATCCGGAGGCCACTTGCATGATGCCTCCGAATGAGATGCCTACCCCCGAACTTTTCGCCTTTCAAACTCGAGCACAAATCGACCTTGAATGCGCCTTGAAGAACTTGGCAACTCGAACGAAGTTCGCCTACGAATATTGGGCCGCAACGGAGCCCAAAGAGATGCAGATGCTCTCTGGGTCTTGCCTTACTTTCCGCCGGGAGCTGTTTGCTAGCGAACTCCCTTTTGATCCAGGATATCCTCTTTACTACGAAGACACGGACATGTTCATGCGGCTGCGAGCTGCTGGCAAGAAAATGGTCCACCTTCCTGGGGCTCGAATGCTTCACTATTGGTCGCAAAGTGCGGATGGACATGCGCGAGGTGCCGAATATCGTCACCAGATATCAGCTTGCCGATTTTACACCAAGTTCTTTGGCGCTGAAGGCCTCAAGGCCTACCGTGAGAATCTGGCCCTCAGCCTCGAATACCGTGAGCGCGGGGAACATGTGGTCCCCTTTGAGTTCCAGCCGATTTCTGTAGGTACCGAACCACCAACGTTTCATGTTGAGGATGGGCACAGCAACTTCTTTGTGGAATTCGCTGGCAACCCGATTTTTACTTTGGCCGTGGGTATGTTCCCGACCGAGCCTAAGTCTTTCACAGTGTCGTCTGTGATGTGGCAACAAATCGGGCCGGGCAATTATTGGATTCGCATCATCGATTGCGACACCTTAGAAACCGTTCACGCCTGGGTTATCACCAAGAGTTAGTTGCTCTTCTTTTCCTTTGCTTTCTTCCCGCCCGCCAGCTCCAACAAGTGGGGGAGCAGAAAAAGATCGGCCAGGAGAGCAGTTACAACGATAGCCGTGAGCAGAAGTCCAACATCTCGCAATGACCGAAAGCTCGATGGCAAGTAACTCAAAGAGCCAATGGCCAAGACGATGGATGTGGTGATCAAGGCTGGGCCCGATCCTCTCAGCGCTCCCATGATTTGCGGCCTTCGTTCACCCAGAGGGTGTTTTTTTCTCTCTTGCCGGTAGCGAGTGATCAAATGGATGGTATCGTCAACAGCCAGGCCCAACCCCAAGCTATAGATCATAACGATGCCGATGCGTAAATTGATATCAAGCCATCCGTTCATTCCTAAGGCGATCAAGATCGGAAAGACATTGGGGATGATGGACACCAGCCCAACGCGAATGGATCGAAAGATGAAGCTGATTAGGATGCTGATGGCTAAGAGAGAGACTAAGAAACTTTCGAGCATTGTGGTGACGATGAGGCGGCTTGCTTCATGAGCCATTTCCATGAAACCTGCAACTTTGACATGCAAGCCCGGAGGCATGTTCTGGTTGAGCTCATTTACCAATTCTCTGAGCTCGAAAAAGCGACTCGTGCCACTGTC
>WFTN01000005.1 GCA_015485455.1 Planctomycetota bacterium
ATTTTAGCCCATGGTCAGACTTCTGCAGAAGTTGATCAGGGTTTCATGAATGGACAAGCTATCATCAAGTTTCAGGATTGGGTCCCACTTTCCCACCAACGACAGATTCTCAAAGAAAACGGCCTGGAAGTTCTCTACTTCTACCCTGTGATCAAAGGCTTCTTTGTCAGTTTCGACAAAGGCATCGCCGTGAACACCATGGTTGCCCGATTCCGCAGCATGAGAGATGTCAAATGGGCTCAAGCCAACAACCTTGGCCGACGCACTCAGACTTTCCCCAATGATCCGAACTTCGGTCAAAGTTATGCCCTCCACAATACGGGGCAGAACATCGGCGGCAGTTCAGGGACCAACGACGCCGATATGGACGCTCCTGAAGCCTGGGACCTCATCACCGATGCATCCAACGTGATTATCGCAGTTGTGGATTCTGGTTGTCGCATTGGTCATCAAGATCTCAACGCCAACATCTGGGTGAATGCGGGGGAGATCGCAGGCAACGGTCTCGACGATGATGGGAATGGCAAAATAGACGACATCAATGGTTGGGATTTCTTAGGCAACGACAACAACCCATCAGATCAGGACGGCCACGGCACAAATGTCGCTGGGTGCATCGGCATGGTGGGCAACAATGGCGTGGGTAGCTCCGGGGTTTGCTGGCAGGCGCAAATGATGATTCTGAAAGATGGCGACACCGTTCCCCAAGTCGCCTTGTCAGCGGCGGCTATGGAGTACGCTGCCATGAATGGAGCGATCTCTTGTAACTTCTCCACCGGCTACGGCGGCGGAAGTTATCCCGTTCTGCAGGCTGCCATCAATGTAGCCCAAACTGCTGGCATGATCATCTGTGTTGCCGCAGGCAACTCATCCACAAATCTCAATACCACCAGCGATTTTCCAGCCACCTACACCAATGACAACCTGGTTGTGGTGGCGGCAACAGACAATGACGACAATTTGACCAACTTCAGCAGCTTCGGCAACGTTCATGTGGATGTGGCGGCTGCCGGTCTCGATGTCTACACCACCTCACGTTTTAGCAACTCTTCATACGGTCTGGTTTCTGGCACCTCATTCTCTGCACCCCTAACCACTGGGGTGGTGGGTCTCATTCGTGCCTACAACCCTGGCGCTTCTTACCAGTCTGTACGCACCGCCCTCATCACCACCAGTGATCCCGTGGGCAGCTTGAGCGGCTTGGTTGCCGCCAATGGCCGCATCAACCTTTTCGCCGCCCTCAATCTCATCGGCCCTGGTGGTGGTACGGGTGCTCTGACTCCTGACCCAATGACCTTCTTGACACCACCTGCGGTACTCAACAGCACATCCATCACCATGACAGCGACCCCAGCCACACCGGCACCGGTGGAATATAAATTCACACTCACCGCAAGCACGGGAACTGGGGGGAGCTCCAGTCCTTGGACGACCTCCGCAACTTATGTGCAAACCGGCTTGCAGCCAGCATCTTCCTACACCTATACCGTCAAAGCTCGAAACGCAAACACCTTGGTAGAGACCCAGCCATCCGCTCCCTCCACTGTTAACACCAATGCAGTGGAGCCTGGCATTGTTTCCTTCAGCGTCATTAAGAATACATCTGCGACGATTTCCTCAGTCGACGGCAATGGCAATCCTTCCACCACGGACATTGCCATTCGCTTAGGGTTCACCTACATCGGGCCTGGTGGCACCATCCAGTTCATTCCCTATTGGCAGCCCCTCAGTGCTTGGGATGGTTTCAAGATCAACGACTTAACCCCTCAGACCGCGTATTCAATTCGGGCCGTCTCCCGAAGTCAGTTAGGAGCGACTCCCTTGTTCGGTCCAGAGTTTGGATTCATGACTCCACTCCTGCCACCTTCCGCAGAAGGGGTGGTTGCAGACCAAGCTGGACCCGCTGAACAAATCATGACAATCAACGGATCAAATGGAGGTCCCGACCGCGTCATTGCTCTGTCTGTGGGCGATTCCTACAGCTTACAAGTAGCAAACCCCTCCACTATGAGTATTCCAGCCAACTTCGCCATTGTGGCCTGGTTCGGCGTTCCTTCCGACGCTTGGGAGTTGACCATCCCAGCACCATACGGCAGGGGAACATTGTGCTTCACACCCTGTGACGTCGATCCTGGTTTGCCTACCTTCAACTTGGTCAGTACCTTCGGGTCCACATGTGGGGAATACACCTCGACGTTTGGTCAGTTAGCGACCTGGACCACCCCTTCCCAGAGTTTCCCTTTCCCACTTCCGGAGCTAACGCTTCAGGTTTTTGTCGAAGAATCGCCCGGTTCGTTCGCCGTTGGAAATGCCCTCGTCTTCCGATATTTCTGATTCTCAGCCCTGTGCAAGAACCCCGTTGCAGCGCCGTTGCAACGGGGTTTTTTCTTACCTTGACGGTTAGCTCTGAGAGTGCTGCAATGCAGCCATGGAATCTGGAGATCAGAAGAAAAGCCGGCTGACAATTGATGAGCAAACCGGTTCATTCTTCATGGATGGTTTGACCTATGCCCCCGGGGCTGGCAAGAACGCCGAGATTGCCCTACCCGAACCAACGGATGAATTTTGTTTCATCCGTGTTTTGGGAGCCGGCGGTATGGGGGTTGTCTTCGAAGCCGAAGAAACCCGCACAGGTCGCCGCGTTGCCCTCAAGGTCATCGCACCTCGACTGAGCCCATCCCAAGATGTTCTCGATCGTTTTCAACAAGAAGCTCGTGCCAGTGCTTCCCTCTCACATGATCATTGTGTCTTTGTCTATGGGGCCTATCAGGTCCACAATAACCCAGCGATCGCCATGGAGCTGATGAGTGGCGAGACTTTGGATGATCGAATCAAGAGCAAGAAGAAAATCTCCATTCTGCAAGCAGTCAAATGGACGCACCAAATGCTCGAAGGGCTGTCTTCGGCCCACGAGTCCAACTTGATCCACCGGGACATCAAACCCTCCAACATTTTCATGGCCGCCAACAACACGGTGAAAGTTGGCGACTTTGGCTTGACCCAATCAAACACGGAAGACTTATCCCAGTCTCAAAGTGGTGTTTTCATGGGATCTCCTCTTTTTGCCAGTCCAGAACAAGTACGTGGCTACCAACTGGACCATAGATCAGACCTTTATTCCGTTGGTGCCACCCTCTATGCCCTCCTATCTGGCTCTGCGCCTCATACATCGACCACGATCGGCGACCTTTTTGCCAAGATCGCAACAGAAGATGCACCTTCATTGCGAACGGTTCGCCGGAGGGTCCCCAAAGACCTAGAAGCCATCGTCTTCAAAGCCTTGGCAAAAAAACCAGAAGACCGCTTTGACGACTGTGCGGCCTTTCAGCAGGCTCTTGCGCCATTCTTGAGAGCCAGAGGCGGGACACCTCAATTGTCTTCACGAATCGCAGCTTACTGCATCGACACCTTGGTTTTCTTGATCCCCATCGCCGCCCTCGCAATAGCGCAAGACCTCCTTGCGCACAGTGGGAGTGAATTTTCCATCTCCTTGTCCATGGAAACCACCCGCACCTCGGCTCGGTTCATATTCGCCCTTCACTTCGTCGTCATCGAAGGACGATACGGCGCCAGCTTGGGCAAGCGCATCTTGGGTCTCAGGGTTGTCACGATGTCTGGCGATCGCCCGGGAATACGGCGAGCATTCCTGCGGTATCTCATATTCGATCTTGACTTCCTCATGTCTTTTCTTGGCCTGAAGAGCAGCTTCTGGGGTTGGATCTGGTTTGCTGCCCTCTTCAGTACAGCGAGCAGGCGAAGCGGACGACGAGGCCTCCATGAACGGGTAAGCGGAACCCGCGTCATCGAGGTTAACGAAACTTTCTTCAAGAGGAGCCGGGCCAGGGACGTCCTGGATCCGAAAAGAAACACCAGTGAGCTCCCTCAGGGCTCTTGCGGTCCCTATCAACTCTTAGATCAGCTCCATGAGACGAACCAAGGCGATTTGTGGTTAGGCCGGGATGAGAAGCTCGGAAGAGATGTCTGGATTCTGAGTAATTCTCAGGAATTCTTCGTCGGTGACGACACCAACAGCAATCTCCATTTCCTCGACCGGATCGAAGACTCAAATGGTGTCCACCGAGTCTTCGAAGCACCAGGGGGAGCGCCACTTCTGGAGTATGTAACAGCCAATCGAACCTTGCCATGGCCAATTGCCAGGCAAGTCATCTTAGATCTCATCGGCATCCTCAGTGACTCCAACAAACACCCAATCATGGAGCAGGTGTGGATCGACCGCAAAGGAAAACTACGATTGCTGCCTTTTTGCTTGTCACAAGAGGAATACCACAGCACAGAATCGTTCGCCCCGGATGTTTGCCGCGCTATATTTGGCCTCAACGATGACAAGGGGCGACTGCCGGAAGACATCCCTCAAGAAGCCAGGTCCTCAATTCATACCCTCATCAGCAACGACTTTCATCACTCTAACCTCAAGGAGATGCGCAAGGACATTGATGCGACTGACTCAAACCCACGTTTCGTCCCCCGAGCCACCCGCATGATGCAATTAGCATTCTCATCTCTTGTCCCCATCGCTTCCGCTATTGCTTGGTTGGTCTTTGAATTCGACCAGGCTTTAGGCAGCGAGATAAGCAACCCGGAAGACCTGACCGGATTTCAGTATGGGGCCCTGTGTATTCTTCTACCGGGAATTATCTCAGCCTACGCTTTTCGCGGTAGCTTAGGGTTCACGGTATTTTCTATTCGTATTGTCGACAGTCAGGCTCACCGCATTTCCCGGTTCCGATGTGCCTATCGCGCTGCTCTCACCTGGCTGCCTCTCGTGCTCATACCATTAAGCAACCATGTGACCATCATGTTCCTCGAAGAAAGATGGGTGAGCTACAGCAACGTGCTGCTCTTTGTTCTCTTCGTACTCATTGGTTGCTCCAGTATCTGGACTCCTTCGCGGTCAAGAATCGACGCGATCTTAGGAACCAACCTGGTGCGTTAGCTTTCTATCCCAGAATGTTCCCATTCAAGAAAGGAAGTATCAACAATGGCATTCGCACATGAACAATCAGTGAGATATTCTCTTCGTTGAAATGACGACGACATCGTGGGTAACCCCTGAGCAGCGATCTCTCCTCTTGTCTGACTGCAAGATTTAGACGAGAATGCCCGCTAATTCCAAGCATCTCGCCCTTGTCGGCAAGAGAGAGAACAAATGAACAACTTCAAAGCCGTTTTCGTCGCCGTCTTCCTGGGCGCCGCTATCATCGTCGCAGCCGTCATCGTGAACTCCAAACGACCGACTCCACGAGCCGGTTACGAAAACGCCAGCTTCACCAAGGCAACGGGAAAATGTGCCGCCTGTCACCGCCGGGAAACGGCAGCGGTGGTCGCCCAATACGAATCGAGTAAGCATGCCGCCGTCGGAGTCACATGCTTAGAATGCCACAGCGCCGCTGAAGGCCAACAGCCAGTCGACCACAAGGGCTTCGCGATCACCACCAATCCAACTTCCAAGAACTGCGCCCAATGCCATAGCACGGAGTACGAGCAATTCGCCCGAAGCCGCCACGCAGCTTCCACCTGGGCCGCAGTCAGAGGCACCGCTGACTTCACCGCAGAGCAAATCGCCCACGGTGAAGAATATCACAAGGGAATGGTGGACCGCCCGGCTAACGCTTTGGCCATGTTGGAAGGAAAAGGGGCCATCGAAGCTGGTTGCGCTCGATGCCACGCCATTGGTCAACCAAATCCAGATGGATCCATAGGCACATGTACGGAATGTCATTCCCGCCACGCGGCCAGTGTCGAATTGGCTCGGCAACCAGCAACATGCGGCCAATGTCATATGGGTCCCGACCATTCCCAGCTCGAAATCTACAACGAATCGAAGCACGGTGCTCTTTTTGCCATGCAGCGTCACACGTTCAATATGACCGCCAAGTCAAAAGAGCTCACTTCATCCGATATGCCCGTACCCACTTGCGCCACCTGTCATATGAGCGGTATGGACGGCCTGAAAGTCACCCATGACACGACAGAACGTCTCTCCTGGACCCTCTACGCCCCCGTTTCACAAAAGCGCCCCAACTTTCAACGTGGCCAAGATGAAATGAAAGAAACTTGCCTGAAATGTCACGCCCAAGGGGGAATCGAAAAGATCTACGCCGAAGCAGAAACAGTAGTCAAAGCCACCAATAAGAAGGTCATTGCCATGAAAAAACTAATGCAAGACCTCCGTGCCGAAGGATTATTAACACCAGAACCCTTTGATCAGCCAATCGACTTCCTCGAATTCGACTTTTGGCATTATTATGGACGAACAGCGAAACATGGCGCCTTCATGGGTGGCGCAGATTTCGTCCAATGGCATGGTAACTACGAGCTGCTCAAGATCATGGCTGAGATGGAAGAAATCGCTCACCAACTGCGGAAGAACAAGGGTAAATAGGCTGCCCCATGACCCACCCAAAAACAGCTGGGGCTCAAGACGTTCCCGCATTCCGCCAGCGGATGCTCGAGTGCTTTGCCATCGGAAACCTCGCTTTCCTGGCCGTCGACATTTACTTGGCTCATGCCTATAACGATTTCGCTCTCAAGTCCGAGTGGATTCCGTTTGTGTTCTCAATCCTTGGTTCTATCGCTCTCTTGCCTCAACTCTTGAGATCATTCCGAGGTGGGTCGTTTTCGAGGAGAATGGGGATCGCCGTTGGATCCCTTTCGATCTTGGTGGGATTCGTCGGTTTCCTTTTTCATTTGGAGAGCCAATTCTTGATCCTCGGCAACGTCATGAGTTTGGTGTATTCCGCTCCTTTGGCCGCCCCGCTGGCCTATTGCGGTATTGGCATGTTGCTTCTTCTCAATCGCCTTGAAGTCGAAAATCAGGACTGGGGAGCTTGGGTCGTTTTCCTAGCTGCGGGAGGGTTCTTTGGCAATTTTGCTTTGACGTTGCTGGATCATGCCCAGAATGGATTCGCTCATGAAAGTGAATGGCTCGCAGTTGGGTCCTCTGCTTTCGCCTGGTCTTTCCTCATTGTCGCCTCAACGCCATGGGCCAACGCCACACTGCTGAAGGCCACCGCATGGATTATGGCTCTACAAATTATTGTGGGGACATTAGGGGCATTTCTGCACTTCCGAGCCAACGCAAACGGAGTGTCCGAGTCGATCTGGGACAATTTCGTCTACGGAGCGCCATTCTTCGCCCCTCTGCTCATGTGCGACATGGCAATTCTTGGACTCCTCGGCCTATACGACCGAGGAGCCAACAAGAACCTGACACCCACGTCTTAATCCCCTCCCTCATTCAGGGACAGCGGTTTAGAAGACAGAAATCTGGGCACCCTGGGATGCGGAGAAGGTCCAGGCAGCGGGACTACTTGGATCGTAGACCCACCATTGAACGTAACGAACGAAACCAGCCAAACTGGGTAAGTTGGGAATTGGGAAATGGAGAGTCGCGACGCCATCACCGGCACCAACACCCCCAGTCGCCGTAGTTACATAACCAAAGCTTGGGTCATTGACGTCCACCGCAATAGGAACTCCCCCAAACTGTGTTCCTGGAGCAGCAGGGACATCTGAGTAGAGCAAATAAGCTTGAGTACCCCCGCGCGCATTGGTGACACCAAGGCGATAGTCGATGTTTCCGACGTTGGATGGATCAAAAGCTAACATCACCGGTGAGAATCCTCCCAAGCCCGGAAGAGCTGGTCCGAAAGTCGGAGACCCTAAGGGCTGAACTTCGCTATGAAGAGTAGGACGGTCAAAGGGAAACGTAGCTTGGGCAACACGAGGGTCCGTAAGGGCATTGGCCAAGAAATCCACCAATGCTGCTTGAGAAGCCAAAGGCACGCTTGTGACCGCCATCAACGGATCGATGTTGGTGACAAAATCTCCACCCCGATCATAGAACGCCAAGACTTGGAATAAATCCGTGAACTGACCGTTGTGCATGAATTGGCTCTTGAGGCCAATATTACGCAAGGTCGGCGTCTTGAACTTACCGAGATCGGAAGGGTTGCCAGTCACATTCATGCGCCCCGGATCCTCTGCGGGAGGTCGCACTCCGATGTTGCGGAAGCCGTGATCTGTCGTCAAAGCACCACTATGGCAAATGGAGCAGTTACCCGTTGTGAGATATGTCATCATCCCCTGGCGTTGAGACAAGGTCATGGCATTGGTATTTCCGGCCAAGAACTGATCAAACGGAGTTTGATCCGAAATCAGTGTTCTTTGGTAAGTCGCAATAGCCATGGCAATTTTGGCAGCAGTAATTTGGTTGCTACCAAAGGCAGCTTGGAAGAGACTTGGATAGTCTGGATTTAAGGTCAAAGCCGCGGCCATATCAGCAGGCACATTGCTGGCTAGTTTAAGTGGGGTGACCAAGGCAAGCTTCGCCACAATCTCTGGCCAGTTCCGCATGTCATGAGCCATTTCGGCGCCGGACAATGGCGGCCCTACAGCTTGGCTTTCCAACGCTGCCCCAGAAGGCAAGACGGTCACTCCTGTTTGGGGGTCAACAAAGTCATTCGTCGCCCGACCATCCCAAAAGAGAACAGGAGCAAAGGCAGCATTGATCATTGTGGGTGTTGTGCGCCCAGTCACTTGAGGAAACAAGGCAAAGGCAGGATCGATAACGAAGTTGTTGTTGACATCTGCTCGGCGGACACCCGGAGAACCGAAGACGTCGTCCGCTGTTCCGAAAGATCCATCCGCACCTGGGTTCACACCGACACGAGGATCAACACCTCCGACTCCAGGACGATGGCAGGTTCCGCAAGCCATGCGGTTGTCGCTGGACATCTGTTCATCCCAGAAGAGAATTTTACCAAGAACAGCTTTTTGAGCTGTGATCGGATTGCCTGCAGGAACGACCAATGCTGGCAAAGGCGCGATGGGAGGTCCTCCGCCACCAGGGCCAGGCCCAATTTGAGACCAAGCCGGGGTAGACAAGACAAGAACAAGCAAGAACAGACAGGAAGTCACTTGTTTCAAAGCGCGCATGGGGAATTCTCCGTTGGAAAAAGGGTTCCAAAGATGACTCCTTTTAGATCACTTTTTCGGAGAAGAGAAACAGAAAAAAGAATCGGATGGAGAGCTTGGATAATCACCCAAGCTCTCCATTCGGGTTCTTCTTGATCAATTCAGATTAAAGCCCATTTCAGCAAAGCGTTTAAGACCCAGGTTCGCATAAGAAGAAACTTGAGGGTCCCGGAGTAAAGCCCGCAACGAGTCGATCGAGTCCAGCATGAGAAGGTGACTGGCTGCCAACGCTGACCTCTGGCGCATCTCAACAGACTCACTCTTCAGTCCGGCGAGGATCAAAGGACCCGCTTCCTTGTTTTGGCAAAATGCAGCCAAGTGAATCAGCTCTGCCTTAATCTTCGGACTCCATTCAGGATCTGCCAACATGGCCTTGAGTGTAGGCCAGAAGACATCCTCGCCCATTTGGTGAATTAACCGAAGTTGAAGAGATGTCCTCACAGTCCTTTTGGTCTCCAGTATATATCCGCTCTTTGAGCGATAATAGGACGGCTGTTCTTTGAGGCTAACCAGCATGAGCTGCACAGACTTGGCACCCAATTCCCGAGCGGCTAATTCAAGGACTATTCCAACTTGTGTCCCGTCCGTAATCTCTTTTGAGCTCACCCGCCCCATCAAAACTCGAATCACATCACCATGGCTCTTTTCTTTCAGTAAATCAAGAACCCGATTTAGCCGCCCGCCGTTGCTGATGCGCGCTTCGTTGAGGACCAATCCAAGAAGGTAGGGCCCCATCCGTTGGTTGAGGGCAGCGCGTATGTCCTTCATGGAGTTGGCCCCAATTTTACCATCCCAATAAAAACTGACTAATCGATTGAGGTCCAAATTGCCTTTCCAATTCGCCAAAGCCGATGCTGCTTGAACGATGGCGTCACGACGGCCCCCACGAAGGAAACCAAAAATCGTATCTTCCAAACTGCTTGTCTCTTTCAGTTGAGGCAAGAAATGAAACAACAAGGCGGAAGAATACCAGGGGCTTTTCGATTGATTGATGGTCTTAAGAATGATCTCTTGATCCCAGTCCTTCTTGAGCCGGGTGAGTCCTTGCAAAACATCTTTAAATTCGCTCGCCTGGCCTGGGAACTGATCCATGCCAACCATCATGGTATAGAGCTCCGAAACTCGTTCATTTTCAATCAAGAAGCGAACAAGTTGGGCTATACCGATGGAATAGACATCTTGAACCCCTTCTCTGGCGTCGGCCCGCCCATAGGGGAGATCGCGGGGCCCTAATTTCTGCCAGACCTTCATGATTCGGGGCAGAGCTTCCACATCCTTGTGCCGAAGAAAGTAGTAGAGTGCTCCTGCTCGATAGTCATCATTCGGGTTATTGAGAAGCAAGAGAAATTCTCGGCGATAGTCTTTCCTTCCGGCAATGGCCAATTTGGAAATAGCAAATGCCAAAGAGCCACTCCGAATGCTGCGTCTTAGAACTTGCGCTAAGAACTCTTCGTTGACGGGATCTGCCACGATCTTGGCTGCTGAGAATGAACGAAGAACCTCAACAGCTTCGCTGCTGATCTGGCTATCCCGTGTAGCCAAATGAGGCACATAGTGCCCGATGTCCTCAAGGCGAAGCAAGTTCTTTTGCCGCAATAGGGATAGGCTCTGGGCGACAATGGCTGAAGAAGATTCGGAAAGCGAGTCTATGAGTCGTTTGCGAACTTCAGGTCCGGGAAACCGTTTGGCGAATTCACGAAATGCATGGGCTCGATTATGAGAATTGGATTTGTCGGCGAGAATGCCCCTCACGATAGCATTCCCCAGGTCCATGCCATCACGATCGATCAGACCTAGGTTATACAAAGCCCAAGATTGATTTCTTGGCGCTTCATCTTTGGCAGCAAGCTTGAAAATCGCCCTAAGAGTTTCGGCCTTGATCGCACCATAATTGTCCCGAGTAATCGACAGCGCCCGTGTACGCACCATATGATGACGATCCTGGGCCGCCTTGATCAAAAAGGGCCCCCCAACGTCATCGAGATGTTTCAGACAACTGACAGCCGCGCTCCTTACATCCGATTTCGGGTTTTCTAACCCCTTACGAATCACGTCTTCCCAACCGCTATCTTTGTCGATTTCCGGAAAGGTCGCAATGTGATTCATGAGAAGAGAGGGATTCTTCATCACGCCTCGATCCAGAATTTGGAGAACAATGGCAGGAAGATCGTCACCCCCAAGAGCGAACAGAGCGCGGACGGCACGCCTTGAAGAATCACCTTCGCAAAGCTGAACAAGAATTGGTCGCACATCCATACCCAATTCGACGACTCCTTGGACATCATTGTTGCTGAGGAGTCGTTTCACTTGCTGCCTCAAGGCTCCCGGATCCAGGGCAGAAACTTGAGACCGCAAAGTGTCGAACTGCAAAACCACATCCCCAGCTTTCTGGAGAGCACTCAATGAAACCACTTCGGCTTGAGCTTTTTCCCAGTCTTTAAGTTTCACTAAACAGCGTAGTTTCCCCATTGCCCCTTGCCACCAAAGAGACTCCCCTTCGGGAGCTTTTTTCTTTGCCGCCTCAAAAAGCGCCAAAGCCCCACGCACATCCGCCTGCCCTTCCAAACGGATGGCATCGGCTATGAGGGACTCCGCTTGAGTGTCCTGAGCGTGCGCCAAGTTGCCAAACAAAAAGATGACCAAGATTAGGAAACGCGTATTCATAATGACCTCCAGTCTTCGTTGCTCCACATCCATAAGACGAAAAAAGCAAGAAGAAGTCTGCCACATTGATATGACGAAGTCGTAACAAGATGTAACAGAGATGAGGTGGCGAGTTCAGGCCAGGAGCAATCGACAAGAAGAACTAGCGAACTTTGATCCCAGCGACGAAACGGAGCATTTGCCCTGTCCAACTGCCATCCTTCCCTCCTTGAGAGAAGTCACTTGGGCCATGGCCTTCAAACGTCCAAATTTCGCCTTTGTGAACAAAAGAGCAATAGAAGCGCCCACTGCTGAGGTCTTGAGGGTCCAAACGAAGCACCTCCCATCGGGCGGGATGATGCCAGATAGTGAGATCACCTCCAGAAATGGGTTGTATCCGAGGATGTGCCGAAAGAAGAGCTGCCCCTCGATTCCTGAGCCAAGACTCCCAGGTCATCCCTGGGGGAAGTTGCCTCCGGTTCACAAGCAATGTCAACTGAAGAGCAGGGTCGAGGAATTCAAAAGACTGGGGCTTAGCACCTTTCTTGAAAACCCATGACTCAGGGGCCCAAACCCAGGCGCCATCAACACCATGGACTTTCCAAGACTCTGTGACATTAAAATTCTGATACCAAGAGTCGGTAAGGGGAATCGCCAAGGCCCGAGGCAAGATGTGTACGCCTTCAGCATCAACTGTCAGTTCTAGATAGACGTTAATGCCCTCGCCATTGGTCTCTTCCGTTTCTCCTCGACGGAAAACGAAAGACGTCATGATGTAGTGAATCTTTTTGCCTTCATAGTCCTGCTCAAATCGTTTTGGCCCTCCGGGAGTATGGTCGCCGCAGATAACGTAATCCACAACTCCCGCCAACTTAGGCACAACGTCCTTATTCCAGTTGCTCACACCGGGGTAGGGCTCGTGAGGATCTTGACCCGGTTGAGATTCATTCCAGTTAATCATGTTGTAGTGGGTCAGAACGAAAACTTGACGGAAGCTCTTGGCATCCGCCAACTCCCGATCAAGAAAATTAAGGTCGTCCTTCTCTAAAACGCATTTGTTATCCAAGAGAATGAACTTACAGTTCTTTATCACGAGGGCTGAATTGCCCAGCCCTCCATGCTGGCGAAAAGCATCAACGTTGCGGTAATCATGGTTCCCAGAAATGCGATAAGCGGGGGTCTTCATCTCTGCGAAAGCCTTGTCCACCAACTGCCATTCCTCTTCCGTTGAAAAACGCGTGGTATCTCCTAGCAAGAAGAGTGCGTCCGGATGGCTTGCGTCTACTTCCTGAGCAAAAAGTTCGATCCATTTGGATGTCAAGATCCCCGGCCCTTTGGCTTCCGAGCGATCTGAGGCATAGAGGCTATAGAGATGGCCCGCCAAGATTACTCTTAGGTCTTTCTCTTCCTTGGTGGACAGGCCCTCACCCCGATCGCAGCCAAAAAGTAAGACCATGATGCCAAGGCCCACGTAGGTAAAGAGTTTGAGGATAGGCGGGGTTCTTCTCATGGCAGAATCATAATCGATGAACACCATAGCCGCTACCTCATTGAGAATCCCTCGGCAGAGAAATCCGGGCATCATAGCCAGGGCGACTGCTTGAGCCTGGGCGCAGGCGATGAATATTGTCTGTCCCCATGGCAGCAATCGTTCCATGGCGTATACTCCTACTGAAGGGTCTAACCCTGAGATTGTCAACAAAAGCAGACAAAAACGACTGAATGACATGCCAGCCAAAAACACAGAGACGGCAAATTCGAATTCTCTCCAAGGACTTGGGGCCACTCTTCCTTTCGCCTCAGCCTTTTTGGGTGCTCTCGCCGTTGTGTTCTTTGATGTCTTCCTGACCAAGGGGTCAACAGGCACTATTCTTAGCTGGCCGACCCTGTCTGCCGTCGGCGGTTTTTCGGGCATCATCGCTTGGACTACCGGGGTGCTGATGAGCCTGAGTCAGTGGACTCTAAGCCGCCCCAAAAGGGGCAGAGTCTTAGGTTTTGTCCTTGAGTCACTGCCCTTTTCTCTACCGCTGGCGATGTTGGCCACCACCCTCTTCGAAGGTGGCATGATGCGCACCTACGCCTTCGGTGGGCTCGGCCCTATCTTCGTATTCCTGGTGGGCACTATTGCTGTGACCATCACCTCCAGATCATGGCGAAACTGGACAGAAATAAGAACTGTCCACGGCATGGTGCTCCTGCTCGCCTTTGGTGGGCTCATTTTTTTCGTCGATCGCACTTATTACGTCGGCCTCTATCCTGGCATTCATCAAGTCCTGAGCTTCACTGTTTTCGCCACCTCTGCCATCGTTGCTCAACGTACCTTGCGGCACCTCCCGTCAAGAAAGATCTGCCAAGGTCTCACTTCCCTCGCTCTTGTGGGCGCCTGTTGGATTACCTTTTTTTTGTTCCAAGGCCCTCCTGCTCCCCGGGCTCTATTATTCGAAGACCTGTCATCAACAAGAAGTATCTGTGGTCTTTGGTGGTTCAAGCGTCCTTCAGTGCAAGAAGTCAATCCCAGCGCTCTGTCACTTCGCTTTCAGAACTGGGAGACTTTGCGAGATAAGAGCCGCCAAGAACTAAGCGGCCTCCGGGGTGGTAAGAAATTTAACTTACTCTTTGTCTCCGTGGATGCTGTGCGCCGGGACCACACAACCCTTCACGGTTACAAACGAAACACGACGCCCTTCCTCGAAGAGCTTGCAGAGAAATCCTTCGTTTTCGACGACGCCAGATCGCCCTCCACTTCCAGCTTCTTCTCCCTCATGAGTATCTTGAGCGGCAGCTACCCCAGTGGAATTAGCCTCAGTGGCGGCCAAGAGCCCGACCTCTTGGGGCGATCACTTCACAGCGCCGGCTACACCAGTTTGGGTATCTACACCGATGCCGTATTCACTGCCCGTCCAAATCACTGGCCTCGACCTGACTTGCGCCTGGGGCAAGACGTTTATGAATTCAACACGACTGAGTCAAAGAAAATGATTGGTCGTGTGCTGGAGGCCGTGAGTACCATCAAGAGTCCCTTCTTTTTGTTTACCCATTTGATGGACCCTCATGCCCCTTACCGCAAGCACGATGCTTTCGACTTTGGATCAAGAGATATCGATCGATACGATAGTGAAGTCGCATTTGCCGACTCCCAACTCCGGCGTTTATTCATTGGCCTTGAAGAACAGGAACTCTTGGAGTCGACCGTCGTGGTCATCACCTCCGATCACGGCGAGGCCTTCGGAGAACACGGGGCTTTTCTCCACGGAGGATTGCCCCATGAGGAACAGTGCCGAGTTCCTCTCCTCATCTTCGTGCCCTACATGGAGGGAGGCAAGTTGGTACAAGGCTCTGTGTCTTTGACGTCTTTGGCTCCGACCTTGGTCGATCTCTTAGGAAGCAGAAAACTCGCAAACTCTGAGGCCGCAAGCCTTGCTCCTCTCATGTTGGGTCACACCAACCCCGAAGATTACTACGCAGTTTCCGAGCGTCCCTCCATCCATGAGGACGAAGACCTCTCTTCCGTCACAACTTTGGTGCAAGGGAAATACAAGTTTCGCGCTCAGTATGAAGCTGGACTTAGAACCCTCTACGACTTAGAGAAAGATTCGCTGGAAAAGAATGACATTTCTCAATCTGATCCAAAAGCCTTCACTGCTATGAGTCAGCTATTTCGGGAATGGCAAAGCGATTGTGTCTTCAAGCGGCATCAAGGGCACAATCTGAACCCTCAGTTCAATGCCTTGCGCGACGAGATTTTGCTGGGCAGCAATGATGAAATCCCATTGGTCTTCGATTTCTTGAAGATGGAGGATCAAACAGTCCAGATTGAAGCGGCACTCCTCCTTTTCGATTTGGAGGTCGAAGGCCGCATACCAGGAAGCAATGGGCTGTGCTCCTTTGAAGCCAACAAGAAAGACAAAACACTGATCGGGCTTCAAGATTTGTTGGGAGCACGAAGAGAAAAGCGCCCTTTTCGGCAGGCCGCAGCCCTGCTGACCTCGACCAACGTGATCCTACGTCGCCGGGCAGCTTGGACTCTCTGGGACTTGTATGACCTTCCCTTTGCCCCCGTCATCGCCAAGGTCCGCCTCCCCCAAGAGAAAGACCCGCAAACTCGGGCAGACCTTCTGGGTGTACTGGCACGCAATCAGGAAAAAGTAGATATCCCCGAGCTCTTGAAGATAGCGACAAAAATGAAGGGGCCCCCGGCCACGCGCCTGCTCATCAGCTTGATGACCCGTCAGGAAGAAGCGATTGAAACTTTTATTGAGGAAACCATCAGCCAAGAAGACTCACCCTTGGCTCACACCCTCATTCGCTACTTAGGGGCGTCAGATACCCCCCGCAGACGAAAATTAGTCACGAGGCTCTTACGTTTAGATCGCTACACACTTCGAGCATCAACAGTGGAGGCTCTGAAGACCTTCCCTCCCAGCCCATGGTTAGCAAGTCTGTTCAGAAGGCTCATTCTTCATGAACCCCATCGTGTTCTTCGATTAAAAGCCGCCAAATTATTGGCCACTTACCCCGGAGACCAGAATGCCCAAGCAATGCTCACATCTCTGGGTACCTATCCGGGGTCGGCTTTGGGCATGGGATACCTCTTGGCAAATCACCACAAGCAAGCAATCGAGAACTGGTCTCTCAAGGAAACTGACCTCAAATTGCCCCTTCAGGTTGGGGAGGTCGGCACAATTGATATCGACACGACAACCCCTCAAAAGCAATATGCCCGCCGACTCATCGCCACGATTGTGAAACGGGAACGGGGCCCAAGTATCAGCGATCGATTTCAAGTTTGGGACGCTGGAGGCACTATGCTTCTGGATCAACCCTGCAGCGAACGCACCCAGGTCATTTGCCTCAATCTCATCATCAGTCGCAAGACCATCAAGCTACCTTTATCGCTGCGCTTCATCGCCCCAAAAAGAAAAAACACCAAAGATTTGGGTGTCATGTTAGCGACCATCATTCCATTGATGACGCCTTTCGAATTATGGCCAGCGGAAATGACGAATTTGGACCAAGTCGGTATTCTGCAGAGGTTCTCTCCTGGGTGGCGAACCACGATGACAAACCCCGACCTTTGTTTCATGCCACAAACGGGAGGCAGCCTCATGCTCAAAGGTGCTCAAGAAGAAAAATCAACAGCCACAGTTCAATTGATCACAGCCAAGACTCCCTGCCTCATCGAAATCAGTATGTTTGGGGAAGACCTTGGCACCTTCAAGTTAGCGGGAGGAAGAATTCCACGTACCATCCACTTGAAAGGGATAAATCGTCGCTACCGTAAGAAGGCCACCAACCAATTCGACTTCGCCATCAAGCCACTCCCCGGAGGGACATTACCAATCGGCACTCCAGGAGATACCGTCGCTTTGAAAACCTTCCGGCTCAATTAGAATTGGTGGCCAGCTTGTAGCCAATGCCATGAACCGTAAGAAGAATTGTTGGTTCTTTCGGGTCAAGTTCAATTTTTCTGCGAAGCCTGGCGACATGATTATCTAAGGTTCGCGTTAAGGTTGACATCCCTGGCCCCCATACTTTCTCCAAGAGATCTTCCCGAGAGACAACCGCCCCCGGATTCGCCAAGAGCAATTGAAGAATAGCGCATTCCATGTTGGTCAAAGCCATGACCTGGTCATTGCGGCTTATGCGATAATTATCAAGGTCCAATGTCCAAGGGCCGATTGTCCCCAGAGGTACCCCGGTTTGAGGAAGGCGCCTTAAGATTCGTCTCAGTCTAGCAATGAGTTCACTGACGCCAAAAGGCTTCCGGACATAATCGTCCGCCCCCAGTTCGAGGGCTACAACAGCATCGGATTCATCCGAGCGGGCAGTCAGCATCACCACGGGACAACTCTGATCTTTCTGTCGAATTGTTTCTAACATTTCCAGGCCAGACATCCCCGGCAACATGATGTCGAGTAGGAAGAGATTACAATCAGAATCCCTCCAAGCGTCAAGACCAGATTCCGCAGACGAACAGCCAGTCACCAAGAACCCCTCCTTCTTTAGATTGAATTCCAAGCCATACCTCAAATGCTCTTCGTCTTCCACGAGTATGATTCTATGCATTGTTGTCACCAGTCTCTGCTGGAATTCGAAACAGCATCGTCGTACCTCCGTTTCCAGTTTTCAAGATCTTCAGAGTCCCTTGGGCCCGTTCAGTTGCAATCTTTGCGATATGAAGCCCCAAACCCGTCCCTGTCCCTTGTCGGGCCAAAGCATGCTCACCCCGGTAGAAGCGATCGAAAACCCGAACCTGATCATCTTTCGGGATTCCTGGGCCTTGATCCGATACGGCAATCTCGACTTGATCATCTTTCACTTGAGCTAAAATCTCAACACACCCAGCTTCCGGGCTAAATGCCAAAGCATTCTCCACCACATTGTCCAATCCGTCCGCCAATGACGTGGCATCACCACGAATGAAAGGAAGCTCGCCGCGAATGCTCAACCGAAGCCGGAGGCCGCGGAGTGAGGCCGTCTCCTGCCATTGCTCCAACCGCGCCAACAAGACCTGCTTGAGGTCGATCGTAACCGAAACGAATTCGGTCTTGTCCAAACGAGCCTCCCCCATGATGTGATGAAGGAAATGACCAAGACGAGTTGATTCACGGATCAAGATATCCAGCATTCGTCGGCGCTCCCTTTCATCATCCACATGATCTCCCGCCAACGTTTCTGCGAACAGCCGAAGATTGGCCACAGGGGTCTTAAGTTGATGGGAAACGTTGGCCAGAAACCCGCTTTTGGCAGTCAAAGCCCGGCGATGTTCAGCCAGGGATTTTTGCTCCCTCACCCAACCGAACCGCAAGATTCCTAAACCAAAAAGAACAAACGTCGCCACAAGCGCACTACGCCAGGGAAAAACCCGCGGCGTCGCTTCATGGGTGAAAGCCAAGAGAAGTCCTCCCCCTGCGCTCCCCAATGAAAAGGTTTGCTGGTCTTTGTTTTGCGGTGATCTGAGCAAGCAGAATTTATTGACTTCGTCAGCCTCTATGAGTTTTCCAAGGGCATGCCGATGTCGAGATTGGAGTCCGTGGAATTCGATTCTCTCTTTCTCTTTGTTTTCCTCAGCCCACCAAACGAAGTGGAGCCGACCCTGACTCGACCCAAGGGCGCCAGCGACTATGTCAGTCTTGGCGAAGTCTTCGCCCATGAGAAGAGACCGCAATCGCAGACTGTCAAGTTTATCGTTGATGCTATTCTGAATGTCCTTTCGCAAATCAGGAGAGATTGGCTTGAGCAGGGAGGCGATCTCTTGGAGCCAAAGGTATGCTGGGTCCCGGGGCTCAGAAAGAACAGGAAGTAAAGTAGAGATGGCGACCTTCACCAGGCGTCGTTGCCCTTCTTGCGAATCCATTTCAGGAGCACAACGAATAAGAAGGTCTGCTATCACTCCTTGAGGAAGGAAGGTTAGCGAATCATGAGACAAGAGTGGAATTCGAGTTTTCTTGGCTTCAATCGAACGCCCATCTTTGTCAAGCAGATTGGCCAAGTGGTATTGCAAAAGCGCTTGGGTCGGATTCGAGAGGTTCTTTGGAGCCTGAGCTATTTTGGCGATGGCGTCATCGACTCGGGCAACATAGATGGCGGACAGAACCCCCTGAAGAAAACTTCTTTCCGCCGATGAGACTTGCAGTAGAAAGTCATCGACCAAAAGAATTCCCCTCATCTCTGGGGTAACTATTCTGCCGCTTCGATCAATCACCGTTGACACAAAGGATTGAGGATCGTAGGAGGCACCAGTGCGAATCGCTATAATTTGGGCATCAAGCTGGGCCAGAAGAGAGCGCCCCGCTGCTTCCAATTCGAGCTCACGATTAGACTGGTACAAGGAGATCGCACGCTGCCTCTCTGTTTCGAAACTCCACCAAGAGAACGTCCCTAAGCTGAGAAATCCCAAGGTAAAGATAATCAGTCCTGTGTGCTTGCCGTTCATGGGACTCCACTATAGCAGGAGTTCCGATTGGGACCGCCTTATTCAGAAGAAGGTGGTCAGGCCGTCGACATCATTGCCTTGGGGCGTACTTTTGCAACTTGCGCTGCAAAGAACGTCGATGAATCCCCAGTCGCCGGGCTGCTTCAGAGATGTTGTTGCCACAATCCGCCAAGACACGATTGATATGTTCCCACTCCACTCGGGCCAAACTGGGTGCCTTATAATCCACACTGCTTGGGTCCAGGGCTTCCCCTTCGCTGCGATCAAAAGCGGCGAGGATATCATCCACGTCGGCAGGTTTCGAAAGGTAGCTCAAAGCCCCTAACTTCACCGCATCAACTGCCGTGGCAATGCTGCCATAGCCAGTGAGCACCAGTACTTTCGTTGACGGATCGATGGCAATGAGGTCGCGCACAACTTCCAGACCGTTGCCATCGGGCATCTTCAAGTCGACAATGGCATACTCGGGGGAATCTTTCTTGGCAGCGGCACATGCTTCCGTTCGTCCACCGGCAGCAGTGACTTCATAGCCTCGCTTGGTAAATGCCCGGGTCAAGCGGTCTCGCAACGCCGGATCATCGTCAACGATTAACAAAGTATGTGCCTCGAGTTTTCCGGCACCATCGGCGGCGTTCGTGATTGGCGTTGGCATGCTCTTGTCTTTCAGGATTATGAGTCACTCGCAGGGTCTAGCTTGGCCGCCCCCGGGATTTCATCCAGATTCTGTTTCGAAAACAAAGGAATCGATGCTCGCATCACTGTTCCTTTTGTTCCTGTTGTTATCAACTCAACAACACCACCCAAGCGTTCCACAACCGATCGGCTGAGATAGAGCCCCAGGCCCATTCCCCGGCCCGTGGATTTGGTGGTGAAAAATGGTTCAAACGCGCGGCTCGAGACCTCAGGGCTCATTCCTGTCCCATGATCGGTCACCAGTAAGATCATGTTATCTCCCTGACGCTCGATCGCCAACTTGACGTCGTGATCTCCCCGGCCAGCGTCTAAGGCGTTGGTCACCAGCCCCCTGAGGGCTCGTGTGAGGGCTTTTCGCGGAAAACTGATCTTTTTGTCCAACAAATCATCCTCAATCTCGATTTGAGCTCGCTCACCATTGGGAATGGGATCGAGAATCCACTGGAGGAGCTCCCCGAGAGATGCCTGGACCATAGGCTCCCCAGAAAGCTCTCCGGAATCCGCAGACATTTGCTCAAGAATATCGCGACAACGCTTCACTTGGGCGCGAATCAGGGCCACGTCGGCCACTGAATCTTGGTTGAGTCCCCTCGATGGATCGAGGTTTTCCAAATCATGCTGCAATTCACCGGCGGCAACAGCGATGGTTGAAAGTGGAGTCGAAAGCTCATGGGCCGCCCCCGCCGCTAGGGTGACCAAAGACTCGATGCGATCGTGGCGGGATTGTTTCAAGCGCACATTCACCAGATCTTGCTCACGCTTGGACAACTCCTCGTTAATGTGAACAACAAACCACGCTATGGTGAGGGCAACGGTGGAAAATGCCGCCAAGCCGCCCCAGTGCAAGAGATCATTGAGATCTTGGTGGGCACCGTGCTGCAGAAGTGATTCATGCTGAACAAAGACGAAACTGAAGCACAGCAAGCATTCCAAAGCCAATGCCCAGGCCCAAAAGGGGCGCAAGATGATCGCCGCCAAAACAACATGAACAAGATAGAAAATGGCGAAAGGATTCTCAGAACCGCCAGTGACATAGAGCAAGCCACTGAAGAGCACCACATCAAAGGCCATGATGGCCAAGAGTTCAGATTCGTTGAGAATGGCACTTTTGGAATCAGAATTCCGTGCCATGCCAAAGCGAATATGCAAGACCAGGTTGGTAACAGCGGTCACCCCAACGATGACAACCAATTGCACAAAAGGAAGATCGGCTGACACCAGAGCGATCACAAAGGCAATCGTCAGCAATTGGCCAACAACCGCGGCCCAACGCAATTTGAGCAACCAACGATAGTTGATGCGAACCCGCTCTAAGGCGGTCAATGCCTCTTGTTCTTTAACCTGATCGAGATTCGGTGACATGGGCCGATCATATGAATTCCTTATGGGAAGCGATATGCCGTTTCCCACAATCTTCCATCAGAGGCCGTTTTTGAGGTCCAAGAGTCGTGGATGCCTCAAAAATGGTTGAGTCACCCGGTGCTGAGCTCTTTCAGAACACCGCTGTCAGGACCTTCCCGAAGAAACTTGAGCGCCTCTTCCTGCAACTGACGGATGCGCTCAGAAGAAACTCCCAAAATGGCTCCAATCTCCCCCAACGTATGGGGTCGCTTGGTCTCGATGCCGAATCGCAGTCTGAGGATCTTCCTCAAGCGCTCCGGCAACGTAGAGATGGAGCTCTTGACAAAATTGGAGAGGTCTAATCCCATCACCTTTTCGTCTGGCTGAGGAAGAACGCGGTCCGCTATCGTGTCAGCAAAACCATGATCTTCTCCCGACCGGGCATTGTCGAGGCTGACCATGCCGCCCGTGACAGATGGATTCGACATCAACTTGGGGATCTTGTACTTCTTGCCTTGGTAATTGACCACTTCGGGCATGGGTTTGTCGGCGTCATGCTCTTTGGCAACTTTGCGCAGCAGATGAGTGAGATGAACTGGCAGACGGATGATTCGGCTTTTTTCTTCCAAAGCCCGAATGACGCTCTGCTTGATCCAGAGGAATGCATAAGTCGAAAAGCGAACGCTGAATCGTTCGTTGAAAGATTCTGCCGCCCGCATCAGGCCAATATTGCCTTCTTGGATCAACTCATCGAATGTCATGGGGCCTGGGACATACTGCCAAGCCACCTTGAGCACCAACCGCAGATTGCGCTCAATCAGTGGTCGCCTCGTTTCATCGAATTTCGCCCGTGTCTGTGCTACACGCTCTGCCACAGAAGAACCGTGGACGGCGATGGCAGCGTCCCGATAGCGCTCCATGGGGCGAGGTCTAAAACCAATGAACAAAACAGATCGAACCAGACGGCGTGTGCGCCTGCGAAAGCGATATTGAAAGGGCCTTTTGCCGCTATAGCGGACAAATTTTGAAAAAATCCCGTATAGCCGTTTCAGATGATCATCTGGACCAATTTGTCCTGGCTTGAGACGAGGTGGCCCTGGAATGAGAGAACTTCCGGCGATTTCTTCGCGGTTCCATTTCTGGATATCGCTCCAAACAGCCTCTAAGGCTGCTTCTGTGTGCATGTAGGACGTCGCCCACGCATCACGGTCCTGAACCAATTGGCTGAGCAAGGCTTTCTCTTCTGCCTTGGTGAGGAGCTTATGGGATTCAACATCCCGCATATAGAGGTCGAGGGGCTCCGTAGGTCTCGAGCGACCACGCCCACTACCTTTGATAGCTTTCTTTGACGTAAAGCTTTTGTCGTACGTCATTTATCTTCTTCCTATGCAAGATAAGCGGCAATTAAATAAGCCATTGCTTCTTAAAATAGCACTTTAGAATTTCTCTGCAAGTTGCGTTAGAATCGAAAAGAGAATTCTGAAAGTTTCCCCATACGATTGGGACGAAAATCATGCATCTCGATACAACAACACGGGCCCGAGACAAAATCATCCTTCTTCTCAAAATGAAGGGCCCTTTGTCGTCCAGTAATATGTCTGAGCTATTAGAGATCACTTCGATCGCCGTTCGACAGCATTTGCAAAGCCTCGAAAATGATGGCTTGGTCGCTCACATTCTCAAGAAGGGTAAAGTTGGTCGTCCAGCCCACATTTGGAGCTTGACGGAAAAGGCCAACGAACACTTCCCGGATAACCATAGTTTGCTGGCAACCCTTTTAGTCGACGGAATTCGTGAGAATTTTGGTGAAAGCGGCCTCAAACAAGTCCTGGAATACGTGATCAAGACTCAATCCGAGACTGCTCGGTCTTTATTAGAC
>WFTN01000006.1 GCA_015485455.1 Planctomycetota bacterium
AACTCAAGGGTTGGCAAGACCCAGCATTCCTGTCGAATATTTCGATCAAGGCCAAGAAGTTGGCAACGAACATATTGAAAGAGAAAGTCGATGGTATTGTCATCGACGGAGATCCCCACCGTGTCCGTAAAGCTCTTGAGGGCCTCAAGGACTCACTCACTGTGCCTGTTTTCTTGACTCCCAGATCCTTCGAACACGGGATACAACTGCCGGCTGGAGCCTTTGTTCTTCTTGGGCAAAACCCAATGACCCACAAATTGGGCGTCGAAGCAACCGCTCCCTTTAAGAAGGCCGACAACACACTCTTAGAGCGCGGATGGGGAGACGGATATGACGGAGTCACCTTTGTGCTCCGGGCATGGAAAAAGAACCCAGATGATTTCTTGAAGTCTGCGGCGTCAACAAGATTCCCTGGACTTCGGGGGCCTGTGACCGCGAGAGTCGAGAGGGACACCATCTATCTTGATCGAGCCTTAGGGGTCTGGGCTTTGAAAGATAGCAAGGCTCTGGCACTCCTCCCCGGCCCCGATGATTCTGGCATACGAGCCAAGAACGATCCCCAACGAAGGATCTCCAAGCCGAGGTTTGGTGTTCCCTACGGTGTTGATATGAGCAACCAATTCAAACTAACCAAGGGAACGCAGCATGTTTTCGTGAGTTGGGGGGTTCCTGGGCAGTCCACCATCGATGCCGACTTAAAGCTATTGGGGCTTTCTTCCGGTGGGAAATGCCCTCTGGCCGATCATCTGGTCAAAAAAGAACTCCTGGGCCGCATGATGGCCATCACGTCACAGAAGTTCCTCCGGCGAGCGGATGGGACCGCCAGGTCCGGTGAGAGTTTCGCAATTTCTTTTGCCACTCATTACCCACCACGAGCTAAGAAAGGGGCAGCTTGGAAACTCGTCATTGCAGGTGATGACCCAGACGCCGGTGGCCGGGCATACCCCGGTTCGGGTCTAGCATTCACATTCTCAACTTTCTTGCGCAGGACGATTTTTCAATCGAAAGCCATCTCCCCTCCTCTCAACGCAGCAGACCTGCCAGACCTCTTAGGCTGCAAGACTCAAGACGAATTTTGGGACGACTCCCGGGCCTTAATGATCCAAGCTCTCATTGACGGTTACGCTGGCAGCATGGCCCTAACGACAGCCCACGAAGTTGGCCACCTTGCTGGATTGGGACACATCACAGACGACTCCCGCGGCATAATGAATGTCAACGAAGGCGCAGGATTGGGTTATCGCTTTGGGCGCTTCTCTGAAGGCAGCAAAACAAAACTGCGCCGCACCTTGGGTCTCGACGGCCCCAAGAAACCTTAGGCAACCCAACTCCATCATGAGATCGTAGTCGTCGTATAAGAAGTACCCTGAACAAAACACTCAAGAGAGCGGTTTTTATGACTTCCTTTCGAGTCAAGAGACAGCCAGGGTTGGCTGTTCGTCGATCAAGTCCCACTTGCCCAAATAAGACCAATGAGACAGATAGGATGCTTTGTCTTCATGTGGTCAACAACGGCGGTGAGATCAAAAAACAGCACGGCGTTTCAACATGAGGTAGTCTTCTGACGACAGCCCCCAATAAGAGAGAAATTTCGCAACTGCCTTGACCCATCTTCATACACGGGGTAAAAGTCTGTCACTTGTTCCTGCGCGCTGCTGAGAGCACTTAGCTTTTTGTCAGGGACTTTGACCTGGTTCGCGCCACGGAAGGAGTCCACATGATTTCACGTTACTTCGCCACCGCACTCTTAGCGGTTTTCTTATTTTCCTCGTCCACTGCCTTGGGGCACGTTCGATTAGATTCACCCAACGGTGGCGAGTCCTATCGACCTGGCCAAGTTGTCACAATTGTATGGCATCCCTTGGTGAACCACGGCACAATCGGTTGGGAACTTGAATATTCCCTAACTGGGCCGTCCGGACCTTGGCTACCTATCGACCTCAATATCCCTGCTGGCAATATCGCCGCCGGTTCGATTCACAATTACTTGTGGACCGTACCCAACGTGATCGATTCAAGTGTTTGGGTCCGTATTCACCAAGTGAATCCTGGCACCGACTACTATGACTCAAGCAACAACAGCTTCGAGATCAAGAACGCCCTCACAGGGGACATAACAACCATGAGCATCAGCGTTGGTGGCAGTCTCAGCCTCAATTTGGACGCTAGCCCGGACCTGGGATCTGAGGTTTTCACCATCTTGGGCAACTTCACTGGAACCTCACCGGGAATCCCGTACCAAGGATTCGTGATCCCATTGAATCAAGATTTCTATTTCGATCAGACGGTGCTCCTGCCCAATTTCCCACCACTGACTAACTCTCTGGGATTTCTATCAGCTACTGGAACAGCACAGACAGTCTTCACTTTGGCCCCTGGGGCTCTCGACCCGAGCACCGCTGGCATCGTTATCAATCATGCCGCCATTATCGTCGACAATTCTTTCCAGGTACAACTCGTATCTAATCCTGTTTCCCTCCTGTTAGCACCCTAATTTTCAATCGCAAGTCTGCTCACCGGCGTCGAGATCATTTGTGAGGTGAGTGGTCGGACAAACATAGTATTGGAAAACCAAAAGGCGGAGCCATTTCCCTTGGCTCCGCCTTTCTCATTTTTTTTCATTCAACAGGTCAGAGAAATTACAGTAAGGCTTCTGCTTTGCGGGCAGTGTTACGAACAACTTCCGACAAAGAAGGATGAATGTGAATAATATCGGTCAAAGATGAAATATGGTTGCGCCACTTCATGACTGGAATAACCTCATGGAGGAGGACGCTCGCTTGGTAGCCAATAATATGACAACCCAAGATCTCCCCGTCTTCTGACAGGATGATCTTGCACAGACCATTTTCTTCCTTGATTGCCCGCCCCTTGGCCGCGGAGGTATAGGGCAGACTCGCAGCAAGGAACTTCGTCCCCTCCTTTGTCAACTCATCTTCTGTTTTCCCAACACCAGCGATTTCTGGATTGGAAAAAACGGCGTGAGGCATCGGTGGATAAGAAAGCGGCCTTTTTTCCCCTTCTAGAATAACGTCACCTAAGTAAGTTGCAGCGAATGCCGCGGAATGAGTGAACTGATAGGAACCGATGACGTCTCCCAGTGCATAAACACCAGGAACCCCCGTCTCAAGGTGATCATCGACAACAATATGGCCTCGATCGCTTCTCTCGATTTCTGTGTTCTCAACACCAATCTCATCACTGTTAGATTGACGCCCCACAGCGAAAAGGAGAGCTTCCGAACTGTGCTCGAAGGAGGATGCGCCTTTTTCTTGCAGTTGCAACGTGAATTCGCCATCTTGGTGTGAAACCGATGTGATCGAAGTATTGAATTTGACCGCGACGTTTCCAGAAAAAGCTGGCTTGAATAAGGACCCAATCTCGGAATCTTCAGCTCGCAGAAGAGAGTCGCTACGTACGAGAAGAGTCGTCTCGATCCCAATCGCGTGAAAAAAATATCCAAGCTCACAAGCGATATACCCCCCCCCGACCACAGTGACGGACTTAGGAGCCTTGCTCAAGTCAAAGACATCGTCACTCGTCCAATAGGGAGTTCCAGACAAGCCTGGGGTTTCAGGAACGAAGGGCCTCGAACCGGTGCCAATAACGATCCTATCTGCCGTCAGGATCTCCCCCGCCACCTTTATGGACTTATTGTCGACGAAAGTACCAGCTCCACGATAGAGCTGCACCGAATCGGGAAGATTGCGTTCAATCTTGCCATCTGTCCCTCTCAAAGTCGCATCCGCCACTTCATTCAGGATTCTATCGGCGTCAATAGAGTGAATAGATGCTTCGATGTGAAACTTAGAGGCCTGTCGAATATGCTCTGCTATATCTGCAAAGCCCAATAACAATTTAGATGGAATACATCCTCGATTGGGGCATGCCCCCCCCAAGAGGTCTTTTTCAATGATAGCAACGGACTGCCCAGCATTGGCAGCTCGGATCCCCACAGTAATGGCATTGCCACCACCAAGCACGATCAGATCGAATTTTGTTGTTTTCATGTTTCATCTTGCCTTCTCTCGTGAAGCAATTCAAATCGAGCTCAAAGTTTCGAACACTAAGACCTAACCGGGCCACCACTTAGAGGTGATAAACCCGAATAAACAAGGAGAGAACCACTTCGACTTAAGTTGACCACTGGCAAGGGTCGAGAACAGGGATTAGACGAAGCAAAAACGGAGAAGAAGTCGCCATGTCGAACGGCCAACAGTCATACTGCGCACGCTACAAGATCACATCTGATACTCTCAAGACACGCCTTGAGTTCATTGGCGTTGGAAGCCAAGAGCGCCAAGAAATGGAAAACCTCATCCCTTGGGCTCGCGCTGTTGCTCCTACAGTTGCCGCCGAATTCTACGACTTCCAATTCGAATTCCCAGCAACAAGACGATTCTTCGAAGGTATGGCCCAGAAGAAAGGCATCACCATCGATGATCTTCGAAGAGCCTTGGAAGCAGCCCAAGCCGGCTACATCAACCAGATATTCGACGGTGCAAGAACTGGCTGGGGCCCAGACTACTTCGAAAGTCGTATGAGCATTGGCCAGACACATGATCGCATTGATCTACCCTTCAAGTGGTACATCGGCTCCTACACCAGCATGTACGACATCCTGGCCAAGTACATGAAGGCCAAAATAAAAAATAAGAAAGTGGTCGACTCTTCCTTGAGAAGCCTACGAAAGATCATGAACTACGACATGCAAGCCGTTGGTGACTCTTTCCTTTTGGGCACGCTGGAGTCTCTCGGTCTCGATGTCAAGGGGATTCAAACCAGCCCGGGACAAGATGCAACAGAATACATTGGCACGGTCAAAACACAAGTCAAGTCGATCCTGGATCAAGCCGACGCTCTGTCAAACAAGAGAATCAACGATCCTTCATTGGCGAATATGGTTCCCGGAAGAATCGGCAAAGCGATGGCTGGCATCGTGAAGAACATGCGTATCTTCCTCGACGAAGTCACCTCATCGACACAATCCGTCAACAACGTGGCTCAAGACCTTTCAGCCTTGACAGAGCAACTGAGTTCCAATGCACAACTAACTCAAGAGCAAGCGGAACACGTTTCTCAAGCCGTCAGCGACAAGACTGCCGTCGAGCAATCGGTGGCTGCGGGGTCCATCGAAATGACAGAAAGCATCACCGAGATTTCCAAGAACGCCTGCGATGGCGCTCAAGTTGCTGGACGAGCCGTCGGTGTCGCGGAAAGTACAGCCCAACAAGTCGAGAAACTCAACGACAGCAGTATTGAAATCGGCAAAGTCGTCAAGCTTATTAGTTCGATTGCCGCACAAACCAACCTCTTGGCTCTCAATGCTACGATTGAGGCCGCTCGTGCTGGGGAAGCCGGTAAAGGTTTCGCTGTTGTTGCGACGGAGGTTAAGGAGCTTGCCAAAGAAACATCCATCGCCACAGAAGAGATCGGGCGAAACGTCGAGTCGATTCAAGCGGATACCCGCCAATCGGTCGATGCCATTACCGAGATCTCAACGATCATCGGCCAACTCGACGACATTCAAAATAACATCGCCGCCGCCGTTGAAGAACAAACGGCGACAACAAATGACATGAGTCGAAGTATTGGTGATTCTGCCGATCGCAGTTCCGAAATGGAAAGAGGAATTCAGCAGGTGACTCAAGCCGCCGTGGACACTTCGAAACATCTAGGAGAAGCACAACACAAAGCGGAAGAACTTTCCAGCTTGGCAGACAATCTCTTGGCTTTGGTGAGCCAATACAAATAGAT
>WFTN01000007.1 GCA_015485455.1 Planctomycetota bacterium
CCCCAAGTCCTCAATGGTAAACCGCTTGTTCTCGAAACGAATGGCAGCGTGACTGCTGGAAACAGCCTTGTGGTCGATGGAAAGATGGGTCGACTCACCATTGCGTCCAACGATGTATTCGATCTTGTCAACATCGGCAATTTGCCGAAACGCCTCATTAGCCACGACAATGCGGCCCCGTGCAGCCTTAAACGCCGCCAACATGGCCAAGTTGGCCGCCGCCCCCCCAGGCTCGTCATCGGCCCCACCGTCCAGGGTGATCATTTGGGCAGCCACAGTCTTATCGGCACCGCCAGACTTACCCGCCGCGACAACGATCAATTTGGTATCGCCCAATTGGATCATGGTTCCGACGGATAAGGGGTGGCTTTCCCCCCCCTTGAGAGACGCTCCCCCTAAGACGTGGGTGTGATTCGAACTTCCCAAGTCTTCAATGACCAGTTTGCCATCCTTTTCAATGACATGGGCGTGGCGGCCCGAGATCTTGCTGTCAACGATAGGCACGGTGTTCTCATCACTTCGGCCCAAACTGAGGCCTACTTCGATGGGAACTTCTTTCGTGGGCTTGCCTGGCTCCGAAATGCGAAAAGCAAGTTCAGACATGGGATAAGAGTCTCCTGAGAATTCACTGATTCCTAATAAATACAGCGGCGAGCCCGACTTGTAAAGCCGAGCTCGCCGCATTGAGCCCTTCATTTCCTGCTCACCGGAGAGGTTTCCACCTCATCCAGGGCGAAACTCTCGAAGAAGCCTATTTCCGTGGGGTTACAGGCCCGTTCTTTGGCTCATTTGTGACCCGGTAGAGCTTACCATTCTTCATATAGAGCTTTTGGCGCTCTTTGAGATTCATCGGGCGCCCACCAATACGGCCAAACAGCGTCACCTGATTGCCGCTTTCATCCACAGCTCGATCTCGATCCAAAGCCTTAGATACACAAATGCAGCTTCCGTCTGTCTTGAACTCAGAAATCAACTTCGGGATTGGTGGTGGCGAGAAACCGTAAGGGCTTCGCTTGCCATCCCCAGCGGACACCAACTGCACAACCCGAAGACCATTCTTACCATCAGCTAAGTAAGCATAGGTGGAATCATAAGTCATGGCGACTTTGACATCGTAAAGATCGTTGATCTTACCCCCGGCACTCCAGACCTGCTGGACCTTGGGGTTTGTTGGAGTTTCCAAATCAACAATGATCAAGCCGTCTTTGCCCCCAGCCACGTAACCATAATCTTTAGCAACGTAGATGCTCCTTGCGTCTGGAATCTCCAACTTCTCCACCGGGTGCATCTCTTCAGGGACCGTGATATCCACCACGGTGAGCCCTTCGCTATCGCAAACAAAGGCGTAGCGGAACTGGATGGCGACGTAACGTGTTTTCACGCCCTTCGGCCAAGGCAACACTTTCTTAATCTTCGGTGCCCTGGGGTCGTCAATATCAACAGCCACTAAACCAGCATCGCAACAGATATAGACTGTAGTTCCAGCAACAGCGAGGTTTTCAGCGCCATTGAGAATTCCCTTGGGATTGAAGGAGACAACCTTCTCGATGAAGTTGTTGCTGGGGTTCCCGTCCGTAAGGGAATCGATGTCAATCACAACCAGACCATCATAGCGGTCACTGACATAAGCATAACGATACATCTCGTGCATGTTTTGCTTCTTGCCTTTGTATTCAACAAACGTCTCTTCATTTTCGGGCCGATAAACACGGCTCATGCTGATGTGATTGTTGAAGGGCAAGGCCATAGATGTAGCAAAGGAGGTCGACACGTGAGTATCCTGTCCCAAGGGTGACACCGGTGCTGTCACGATTTTCTCGGAAAAGTCCTTATTGTGAACATTGGCCACATCGTAGACCCGGAAGCCTCCTCGGCCTTGGGCCGTGTAGACATACTCCCCACGCAACTGGATGGTGCGAACATCCGTGGCTCCATGGTGGTTGTCCTTATGTAGCTTGCGACCTCGGGCCTCAAACTCCTTGTAATACTTGGGCCAAGCCAGCTTGTGTAGGTTCGAGCCGATAATCGCCTGTGGCTCTTCATATTCAGTCACCTGGACAGAATAGAGGCCCTCTGGGCCGCAGCCCACCCAGGCATTCACTCCCATGAAACCAACGGTATTACTTCCTAAGAGGTAGGTCGTAGCCAACCAAGCATTATTGTCATTGGCTTCGGAAACGTGGCATTCGTCGCATTTCCGGGTTTCTGTCGTCCGCACAGTGTGGGGAAAGTGCGTGTTGAACACTTGGCTTGACATTCCGTTTGAGGCGATGGTCGGCACCTGCTCGTAGAGCTGGCGACGCTGCGAGTCCATCGACGAAATCAAGACAGCAGAGCTGCTCCGCACAGGGGCGATCGTTCCGCCTTTGACGTTGCCCGACACACCCAGGGCAAATTCTGCGTCACGCACAACCTGAGGATTGTACGTCCCGTAGTTGCGTAATTCCTTCTTATCGAAGTGACGCATGGGTGTCTTCATGTTGGCCCGGGTAGGCAAATGGCAACCAAAGCAAGCAGTTACCCAAGACGTATGACAAGCGTAACACTCCATGCCTTGGGGATTGTGAGCCAGTTTGTCGTGATCGGCACCGACTTCGCCCCATTTGATATTGTCTTTTTGGATGGTCTTGGCGTATGACGCCTTTTCGTTGAAACCAGAGAAGCCAGGGTTCACAGCGTTCTTGACTTGGCTCACCACCCAAGACTGCCCTTTATTGACCATGGAATTTTGGATCAACTGAGGAAAGCCGTCTTTGTCTTTGCCGATTTCAAAGAGCGGTTTGTCATAGGCCGTTCGGATATCCTTCAAGTCAAGGGCCCGATGGTTGGGGGACTTGCTGGCAGGACCAGACGGTTTCAAAGTGGCATACTCGGTAGTGGTGCCGTGGCAGTCTTCACACTTGATCTCAACCTGAGCTTGATACTCATGGTAGACGTTGCCGTCCCCATGAGAGTCATTGCGGAAATGACAGTCAACGCAATGCATGCCCTTCTCTGCATGGATATCCTTCAAGTGGACCGCCCGCTTAGCATGCCCCGGCAACGCCGTGTTGTATTTGTTGCTTGAGCCAACGATAGGAACTGCACCCTGAAATTTGTTGGGGTCATCGTAGTCAACGATGTTCCCGTCCTTGTCCAAGAGATTACCCTTACGGTCCATCTTGAAAGCAGCGCGGAACATCCAACCGTGGCCATGATAGTCGGCGAACTGGGTATGCTTGGCGTTAGGATTGATGCGCGGAGCTGAGTCTTTCAGGAATTCGTTGTCGATCCAATTACCACGAACCGCAGCTTCCTCTGGGTTCTTCAGGACACCTTGGACGAATTCTTCGTGGCTAAGCTCTTTCTGAACTTTGGGCCAAAACGGATCACCGTCAGTCTCATAAACCCACATGGTGAAACCATAATAGGAATTCACAAAAGAGTTGGGCTGATGCATATGGCAAACCATGCAGTTACTGGAAGGAATCGCCTTGGTGAACTTGTGGGCAATAGGATGCCCCGATTCCTTGGTACTGATGGTGGGATCTGGATTCTTCGGATCGGTCTTGCCCATGTTGCCAAACTTGGCGTAGGGCCCGGAATGGAAGGGGTCACGGTCATTGGCATAAACAACGTGGCAAGCCGTGCAACCACTTGAACGGTAATCCCCAGGCTGGTCGTTCGTCCCCAAGAAACTCAAATGAGGATCGTTCAGACGACTCTTGTGAATGTTCAGAACCGGAAGATCCACACGATTTGATGTTCCCAAACCACGGTCAGACAAACGGTTGTTGGGCCGCCCTGGATCTTCCAATTTGTCAGGAATTCCGGGAACGGGAATGGGCAAACCGTTGAAGCCCAGAGCTGGGCCACCCAAACGGCTACCTTGCTCAAACACCCGGAAAATATTACCAACCTGAGTGATCTCCCAGTGAGGCAAAGGAGCCACCAAAGGTGAAATGCTGTGCTTGACCGACTCTTCCTTGGTCAAGTCACGCCAGCCTGTGTCGGTGCGAACAAAGGTTTTGATGGCTTGGGCCCGACCTTGAGGACTGTAGCTCTCGCCAAAAATACTTCGTTTTTGGGAGACGATCCCGTTGGAGTAGGCCGCAGTTCCCCAGAAATGAGCCACGTGGGTCATCACGGACTTCTTCACGTTCATCACCTCTTCGGCGTGACATGGAGAACAGGTGACGTGGGCTACCCGCAGGTCCCCTGGATTGACAAAACGTACGAAGTCCCAGTTCTCATACATGAAATCCATGTATGTGCGTTCTTGATTGGCAGATGTGGGAAAGAGCTCCGGGTGATTGGCCGTCGGATGAGCTTCCTCAATGGTATCAGCCAAGCCGTTGCCACCGTGGCAATCAACGCAAGACATAGAGACCTTATTGGAACCGTGGGGGTCATGAGAATTCTCATGACACTTCATGCACCCTGCGCTCCGTTTTTCTGCCAGGCCCGGATTTGCAGATTGATCAGCGAAGTCAACGGTGACGCCATTGACGTTCCCCATACCAAGCTCAGGTTCTTGGGACGCTTGGTAGGCTGGTCTTGGATCGTGACTACAGCTCACGACAACAATCAACAGAGCCAATAGGGATGTCGTGCTGCCGATGACCGCCAGGCCAAAGTGACTGCGACTTTTCATATGTTCAGATTCGACTGGGTTCATGGATCCGCTCAATACGTGATGGTCACATCAAGGAACACAGAGTAGAGCACCTTGTTCTGCTGGTAGAGTTTCTGCATGCCGTCACCGGGAAACAGAGCTGAAGCACCAGCAGTAATAATAATATTATTTGTCAATAAAGGACGATAAGTGGAACCGAAGAAGACTTCCCATCCGATTTCATTCTCGACACTCTCGAGTTGCAAATAGGTTTCCAGGGTCTCAGTTTGGGCAAACCGAAGATAGTTAAAACCAAGTTGAGCACGCCAGGTGGGTGTTAATTCTGCATCCACCGCCGCTCCAAAGAGGAACAAACCTGGGTTCACAAAGTTTGACTGACCTTCGAACTTGGAAGCCGTCAGGTCAGGCAAGAAACTAAACCTTGGAGTCAGACCAACTCCCAAGAGCCTCACTTCCTGACGGTTGAAATAAGAGAACTCACCGCCGGCAAAGTTGGGAGCATCAACAATGGCATCAAAAGCCTCTGCCTTACCATCCCGGGGATTGTCGTCACCCGAAGCGTACATGCCGTAGACCCGCAGGCGCAACCAATCGAAATCGTAGGAGACTTCCAAGGCAGCAAACTGGGCATTGATGTCTGTATCAGCCCCAGAAAAGGCATTGTTCTCTTC
>WFTN01000008.1 GCA_015485455.1 Planctomycetota bacterium
GTTATGGCCTATCAGGCAGCGACGCCAATCGACAAATTCAAGATTCGTGTGAGCCCGATGCATGATCTCGTGATGAACGAGAATAAGAAATTGGACATGAATTCGCGGATGGCCGAAAAGCTGATGCAAATCAATGAATCATTCGTTGAGCGAACGTTGGTGGCACCCAATGGCCGTTTCCAGATCGACAATCTGGAACCCGGCAATTACATCGTTGAGGTGAGCAGTGAAGATCGCGTGCCTGTGCGGCATGTGGGAGTCGTTGTTCAACCCGGGAGTGTCACGACTGTGAAAACTTTCATTCTTCGGGAAGGTGCTCGCATCGAAGGTTTCCTAAAAGATGTGGATGGCCAACCGATCAATCCTACTACGGTAAAAGTACGTATTGTGCCGGCCGTGAATTCCACTCTCGAGACGACAGTGGGGCCTGGAGGCAAGAAGGTGATGCAACAGGGACGCTCACCCTGGAAAGCAAAAGATCTTCATCTCAACAAAGATGGATTCTATGGAGTCGGTGGCCTTCCACCTGGTCGCGTCACGATTCAACTCACATCTCCGGCCTATTGTTGTCCTGAGGACGTGACAGTCACTTGCGGTAAGTCTGGCCTGATCCGGAAAGATTTCACCTTAGTTCGTGGCGCGAAGGTGATCATTCATGTGACGGATTTAGAAGGTGATCCCGTTCGTGTTCCTTCGGCTCTCATCTTCAACTCCGACAAGTCAACCGCGAAGGTCGATGGGCGGCGGGCCATGGCGTCTGGGGGAATTAATGGTCAACTCACGATTCCCAAGTTGGCCCCTGGGTCCTACATCGTTGAGGTCAAGAGCTTTGGTTATCGCCATGAGCGCCTGGAATTCGACGTTGTTGCTGGTGAGACGAAGATCTTGAAAGCCAAGTTGGAGAAACTGCACTGATCTCAGTTTCTGGAAAAAAGTGAAAGGGCCTTCTCCCTGGGGGAGACTCGTCGATTTAATCTCTCATGCAAGATCGGCGTGAGGCCCTTTGGTCATCAGAGGTCGGCTTCGAAGGCCATCATCTTTTGAACCCGGCGTTGATGTCGTCCGCCGGAAAATTCGCTGCTGATGAACTTCTTGACGATGGCTTGGATCACCGACAAGTCCAGAACCCGCGCACCACAACACAAGACATTGGCGTCGTTGTGCTCCCGTGATTTCTCGGCGGTTTCTTCGGAATGGCAAAGAGCTGCACGAATCCCCTTGATCTTGTTGGCAGCTATGGACATGCCGATTCCTGTTCCACAAAGCAGAATTCCCAAATCAGCGTGTCCTTGATTGACTGCTTGGCCAACTTTGGCGGCGTAGTCAGGGTAGTCCGTGGAGTCGAGGGTGTCAGTCCCGAAGTTGAGAACTTGATGCCCGAGTTCTTCCAAGGTCTTCGCCACAGCGTTCTTTTCTGAAACCGCCGCGTGGTCGTTAGCGATAGCGATTTTCATAGCACCTCCATGATGGCTCTTAGATGGCGCTGAATGTCTTCAGCGCAAGCACGATAATCTTTGAGACTGCCCCCGAATGGGTCAGCGATGTCGGCAGTTTCTCCTGCTAACGGAACGATCTGATTGTCCCATTTCCCCAGGACGCTGGTGAGGAGATCACGATGAGATCGTGTCATGGTGAAGATAAAATCGCAGTCCTTCATGAGACTTTCGGAAATGGGCTGAGATCGATGCTTACTGAGGTCCAGGCCGAAATCCTGTGCAACGCGAAGAGAATTCTCTGATGGGGGGGCTCCGTGGATGGCCGAGGTACCAGCGGAAATGACCTCGTAGTTCACCTTATTCTGAGCGTTTTCTTGCCATTCGCTCAGCATTTGCCGAAACATGACTTCTGCCAGTGGGCTGCGGCAAGTGTTGCCGGTACACACAAATGCAATTTGAGTGGCGAGTTCAACCTCAATGATGCTCGAAGCCACTTCCCCTTCCCGCAGGATGTCGAATCCACCATTCCTGGGGATGCGAAGAACTGTGCTGGCTTGCCCAGAAAAGGTTTCTGTGTCTTCGATGGCCAAAGTTATGCCGTCTCCGAAGGTCTCGGCAATTTCTTTTCCTGAAGTCAAAGGTGGGGAGCCACTGAGATTGGCGCTGGTAGCCAAGATGGGAAATTTTTCTTCAGCGCTCATACGAGCGGCGACAGCATGAGAAGAACAGCGAAAACCCAAGGTTTCGGCGTTTTCGTCCTCAAGTATGAGAGTGAGGGGACCGGGCCAGAAAGCCTGGATCAATTTGTTGCTTCGATGATTGACTCGATATCCTGCAGCCTCGACTTGATGAAGAGAGGAAACATATTGGGCCAATCTCTTGTGATCGTCTCGACCTTTCAGAGCGAAGAGTCGATTGACTGCATCTAGGTCGTCACCGCGGACCGCCAGTCCATAGACGGTCTCAGTGGGAAATGCCACAATTCCTCCTTCAGAAAGTGCCTTTCTTGCGGCCTGGGCGGCTGCTTCAGCAGAGGTTTTGGACAGAGAGAGCAAGGTAGATGCCATCAGGATTCTTCCGGGTGTATGCTTCGTTGACAGGTTGTTTCAGAACAGAATGTGAACGAACAGCGTTCATAGGTACACCATAGCTGATACTGCTCTTCAGTTCACGGTGGAGATTGATGGAGTTCTGAGCAAGTGTTATTTTGGTTTGTTCAACTTAACCTGTCTGATTTCACGAGATCTGCGTTGGACAGCCCTGTTGGCGAGAACGAAGCACTTTGGCCTCATAACCGCATTCCCGAAGGGAAATCTGCTGATGACCCAAGAAAACGAGTCAGACAAGTTTGCTCAATGGAGTGCCCTGGTGGGGGGATTGGCCCACGAACTCAAGAACCCTCTCTCGACCCTCAACATCAACCTCCAGCTTCTTCGAGAGGATTGGGGTGAAGAACGAGGGGCCCTCGCCAGCCGGAGTATCCGGAAAATCGATGTCATGCTTCAAGAAACGGAACGGCTTGAGCAAATGTTGTCCGACTTCCTACGTCTGACTTCTCCTGCTCCTTTAGACCTTCAAGATCTTGATCCGAGTGTCATCCTTGAGGACGTTTTCGATTTCATGAATTCCGAGTTGCGGAATAATAACATCAACGTCAATTTGCAGTTGGATCGCAACTTGGGAACAATTCGAGCGGATGAAAACCTCATTCGCCAAGCTCTCATCAATTTGGTGAAGAACTCCATGGATGCCATCGGTGATGGTGGGGGAAACATCGCCGTTCAGACCCGGGCCGAAGGCGACAGTGTCTTGATCGAGATCATTGACTCCGGCTGTGGGATGAGCGAGGAAACCCTCAATCAGGTTTTTCGCCACTATTTTTCGACAAAAACACAGGGCACAGGCTTGGGAC
>WFTN01000009.1 GCA_015485455.1 Planctomycetota bacterium
AGCGGGGCCATCATTTGTTTTGTGGTGGCAACTGTCGACGCCGGAGGCTTGGGGGCGGTGGTGGAAGTTGCCAATGAGGCCAATAAGTTTCACATGCTCGATTGGCGCTGGAGCTATAGCGACATGGTGGCCTGGGTTGTCATCGTTGGATTCTTCTTTTCTAATTTGGTCCCTTATGCCACGGATCAAACGATTGTTCAGCGCTACCTGACTACCTCCAATGAAAAAGAAGCAGCTCGAAGCATGTGGCTGAACGTGGGAATTATTATTCCGTCGGGGATCTTGTTCTATGGATTGGGCACGGCCTTATACGCCTACTATTCAAGCCATCCAGATCAGATGGTGACTTTGCCTTCTCAACCTGACCAATTGGTCCCTTGGTTTGTTGTGTCGCAACTGCCATCGGGGATAGCTGGGCTTATTGTCGCCGGGATATTTGCTGCTGCCATGAGTTCTTTGGACAGCTCCATGAACAGCATGACAAGTGCGATCGTCAATGATTTCGTTGCTCGTGGGGACAACAAGAGAGGTGGCAGAGACTGCCTTCCTTTGGCGAGAAAATTGACAGTACTACTGGGCGTGATCGGCACAGGGGGAGCTATGATTCTGGCGACTTTTGAGGTGAAGTATTTGTTTGATTTCTTTCAGAAGTTGGTGGGGTTCGTTGGGGGTGGACTTTCAGGTGTCTTTATTCTCGCAGTCTTCTCGACCCGGGCGAACTCCCAAGGTGCCTTCGCTGGTCTTGTCATTGGCACTGCCACAACTGTTTTCGTTGCCTTCAACACAGACGTCAATTTCTTGCTGTACGCCGCTGTGGGCACCGCTTCGTGTACGGTGTCAGGTCTTGTTGTGAGTATCCTCACTGGGGGAGAGACTCGCAATATGGAGACCCTGACCTTTGTCACAAGAAACAGGATTAAGAACAAAGACGCTTGACTCGCTGTCGTGATTCTTGCTCAAAAGGAAGATCGTATGCAAATGTTGTCTACTTCATTTGCATCCGTCTTCGTCACATTTGCCAAGTTTCGCCGAGAATTGTTGGCTTTCTCAGGTATATTGTGGCTAAGACAATAATGAATCGACATTGGACCGTTTCATCATTCTGCCAGAGAGAAACGGGATAGATGGAGAGAAGAATCTTGTCACGACCTTTCATGCCGATGTTAGCAGTTGGCGCGACTATTTTTGTTGCGGGGATGATCTTGGGTGGGCTGATTCTCAGATCAGAGTTCGAGCCTGACGTTGATGATTTGGAATCTGGAGGCGCTTCGAAAAGATCTCCGGCCATTCGTGATGCTGTCATCCCCAGGCGCCGGGCCCCATTGCTTCGAGAAAACGGCTCTGAGGGGTCTACCTCCCCCAGAGGCCAGGAAAGGACGGATGCAGGTGTTCTTTTCTCCCAGGCTCTCATGGACCATGCGATTCAGGGAATTAAAGACGGCTGGAGCAAATCCCGGCAAGAGGAGATCTCCCGAGACAAGTTGACCGCTGGACTTAAGCGGTTTAAAGACACAGTCTTGAGAATACCTTTAACCATCGGTGAAGCTCTTGCACAAGAACAGAATGACGTGGAGAAATGGAATAGAGCTATTCGCGAGGGGAATGGCGTCGATCTCTTGGAGGCTGCCGACAAGTCCAGCACAGCTCCACCTATGAGTTTACTCGAAGACAAGGAACAGGTTGAGAAATTCTTCTTGTCGAAGAACCCCGAAAAACTCATTCAACTCAATTCCGACAAAAGAAAAATGGCCGAGTCTTTGACGGATGGAGCAACTTTGGAGTTTGGGCCTGGGGTGTTTGACTTAGGGGCTCTTCAACGAGTGTTGCGCATGAAGAGGAGTGGGCTTAGGGACCTCACGATTCGGGGTGCAGGGATGGATCAAACCCTTCTGGTACTCAACTCAGACTTGAGTCCAGGTGGGCATATTGAGCGCTTGCATGTGAAGAACTGCACGATTCATTGCAACAACAATTATCTTTTCGATCAAAGACGTGGTGTTGTCACCATGGAAGCGGAATTTGTTCGAGTGGTTGGCTTTGACATGGGGGCTGGGGGCTCCTGCATGGTGAGTGCTAACCAGAGTTTTCTCTACTTTCGCCATTGCCGGATTGAAGGGGGATATAGCCGAGCCATAGTTGGTTCCGGCAATTTGATTGACGTGCGGAGCGAAGGGTTGGTGAGCCGATTCGAAGATTGTCGCATGAGCCATATTTCAATCGGGGCTGGCGGAAGAGGTAATCATCTTTTTGTCGGCTGCAACTTGGTGGAAATCCTCGATTCCCCAGCATCATGGGCCCGACAGAAGGGCATTCAGCTTATTGACACCCGGGTGAGCCACTTTCAGCGCTATGTGGAAGGGGCTGAGCGCCTCAAGTCTCTCAAATTCGATCTCAACGATCTTTTCCCCGATTGGAAGAAGAAAATGAAACGGTGATAGTCTCCAAGGGATCTTCACCAACAGGATTTGTGGCAAGGCGATAGATGAAGAGGAATTCTTGCGGAAAATTGTCCTCTTGGAACTATCGTTTGAGACGAATCGTGGCACAATAGGTGAAGTAGGCCAAGAGGGCCGTGACGTAGGCCAGGGCA
>WFTN01000010.1 GCA_015485455.1 Planctomycetota bacterium
CGCAAGTCTAACATTCAACGGAAAGACACCATTTGAAGTGGCCACTGTTCATTTGGAAGACGATGGTTTCCTCCTCAAATTCACCCAACCAATCCAGAAACCCGCAGGGGATTATCAAATCACTCCTCAGATCATCGAGTATGACTATAACTATTGGTGGGAATATGGCTCACCCGAAGTCCACAAGAAACCAGTCGAAGTCGAATCCGTACAACGATCCGCAGATGGACTTCAACTCAAGATAAACGCCCTCCGCCTGAGACCAGGAAAAGTCGTCCAGGTGAATCTGGGAGAAATCAAGTCAGTCTCGAAGACACCTCTCAGGCATGGGGAGTTCCACTACACCATAAACCAACTCCCTTCAGGGCACATGGTCAGTGATGTGGTGGCAAAGGTCGTTCCTCCTCCAGCGGCCAAAGAAAGCCCCTACGAAGGGTGGGTTTACTTGAACAAGATCAACGGCGGCGATCGCTGGGACGGAGAAGGCTGGACCGCCGTGAAACACACGGAGTCTGAATTGACCTTGGACTCCAACGACCCCAGCAAAATTAAGGTAATCGAATCCAAGAAACCGGACAACAAAGGAGCTGATGGCCAGTCCAGCCCAATTTCTCTTCTGTGTCAAGATCCGGGGAAGCCCCATGACCTGACTTGTAAAATCTCTCACGGCGCCATAGAAACATGGTTCGATGTTTTCCTGCCTCAAGGGGGAAGCGCAAGCGTTTTTTTTCAGGGACGCTACGAGCTTCTCTTTGCAGACGATGAAGAGGAAATGGGTCTTCAATTCGGCATCGTCCCCAATTCAACCGGAAAGAATGGCAAGAAGAATTCCATAGACATCTACCGCGGACCCGGTTCGTGGCACGTCGTCAACATGAAATTCCATCCACCTCGCTTTGACGAGACAAACAAAAAATTCCTCTCGGCATCTTTTGAAGACGTCACAATCGACGGCACACTCTTACACGAATCCGTTGAGCTGCCAGCCTGCTCCCCAAATGCTCCGAACCAAGAAGAGTCAGGGGCACAAGGAGGAATCGTTCTCAGATGCAATAGCAAGCAGGCAGCATTTCGTCGTTTCTCCATGCGTGTCTTAGGAGCTCCCGCTGACGACGAAAACTGGGAGCCGATCTTCAACGGAACTGACATCGACGACTGGAGACGCTCCGATAAAGCCAAGTGGCGGGTGGAAAATCAAACCATCATTGGCAGCGGCGAGACTGGCCACCTATTCAGCCCCAGAGATGACTACAGAAACTTCGAGGTGAAGGCCCGAGTCAAGATCAACGACCAAGGCAACTCTGGTCTTTACTTTCGTACAACTTTCGGGCCGGGGTGGCCTCAAGGATATGAGGCTCAGGTCAACAGCACTTACCACGACCCAGTCAAAAGTGGCAGCCTCTACAACCTCGATGTCATCAAGGCCATGTTCGTCGAGCCAGGGGTTTGGTTCGACTACTATGTCCGCTGTGTGGATACAGACAAAGGCGTCCACATCGTCATCAAACTCAACAACTTTGTTGTCGTCGATTTTCTCGACAAGAAAAGAATCAACAAGAGTGGGCACATTGCTCTGCAGCAACACCACCCAGGCTCAGAGGTTCAATTTCGTAACATCATGATTCGTGAGTTGAACTAGCTGGTCACTTAAACGTGGTGGGAATAGGCTCAAGCTTGAGCGAATGGATCAATTCCCCACGAGCCTCTTTGCTTCATGTCTTGCCCAGTGAAGACAGAAAGTTCACGAATATACTGGAAGCACCATATCCATATCTAAGGTGCCACGATAAAACGCAGTCCTGGAGAAGAGGTGATTACAGGACTCACTTCAAATATCTGAACGTAGACGTGAGAACCTGCCAAGAAAGGGTTCTGGCGAGACGCCCCAGGAATCGCCAATTGCCCCATGAGATCGAACCCAAAACCAGCACTGTCAATAAGATTGATTGGGTCGATGGCAAGAAGCAATGGTAGATAGCCGAATAACAAGAAATCGCTTGGAGCTAGGCTCCGACCGAGTATACCCAAACCGCCAGGAGTCGCACCATCACAGAAGAGCGTGCCTGTGACTGCCAATGGATCTGCGGCATCCGGGAACCAATTCAAGTCAAGACCGTGAGAAAAGGATGTTGTCGTGCGGTACTTAAGGACCGCCAAGGTCGGAGCTAAGAAAACCCGGGCACTGCCGCTATTGCTTCCATTGTTATCGTCAAAACGAGCACCCACAATGAGGTCAGCGAAGCCATCCCCATTCACATCTCCAGCGTTACTCACCGAAAAGCCAAAGAAATCGAATCCGCTGTCACCGTCAAAGGTATGCAGAATGGTGCCGTCCACGCCAGAAAGAACCCGGGCGCTGCCGCTATCACTTCCGTTGTTGTCGTCGAAACGGGCACCAACAATGAGGTCATCCAAGCCATCCCCATTCACATCTCCAGCATTGCTGACCGAAGAGCCAAAAAAATCGAAGGGGCTGTCGCCGTCAAAGGTGAAGAGAGCGCTGCCGTCTAAGCCAGAGAAAACCCGGGCACTGCCGCTATTGGTTCCATTGTTGTCATCCAAACCGGCACCAACTATGAGATCAGCAAAGCCATCCCCGTTCACATCTCCAGCATGACTGACTGATATGCCAAACTCATCCCCCCCACTGTCACCGTCAAAGGTAAAGAGAGCGCTGCCGTCTAAGCCAGAAAATACCCAGGCACTGCCACTATCGATCCCATTGTTGTCGTCTAAAATGGCACCAACAATAAGATCATCCAAGCCATCTCCATTCACATCTCCAGCATTGCTGACTGAATAGCCAAACTGATCGTTCTCATTGTCGCCTTCAAATGTATAGAGGACACTGCCATCGAAACCAGAAAAAACCCGGGCACTGCCACTATCAGTTCCGTTGTTGTCATCTCGATTGGCACCAACGATGAGGTCATCCACACCACCTCCATTCACATCGCCAGCATTACTGACTGAATAGCCAAACCAATCGTGGGCGCTGTCACCGTCAAAGGTGTAAAGAATACTGCCATCGAAACCAGAAAATACCCGGGCACTGCCGCTATTAAGGCCGTTGTTGTCGTCCAATGGGGCACCAACAATGAGGTCAGCAAAGCCATCCCCATTCACATCTCCAGCACTACTCACCGAAAAGCCGAACCGGTCGTCCGCACTGTCACCGTCAAAGGTGTAGAGAATACCCCCGTCTAAGCCAGAAAAGACCCGGGCACTACCACTATCAAGGCCGTTGTTGTCGTCGAAAGGGGCACCAACGATGAGGTCAGAGAAGCCATCACCATTCACATCTCCGGCATGACTGACTGAATAGCCAAACCAATCACTCATGCTGTCACCATCAAAAGTGTAAGCAATTGTCGCCTGAGCCTGACCCACAACAGACATCTCCACGATGACTAAGAACAAACAAACAACGAACTTGAGGTCGCTCATTAAATGCCTCTCTACTTGGAATCATCAACACCGGGACTTTGGACGAGCAAGTCCCACTCTTCCCGCAACCGTACAAGAACCACGACAGCACGTCCATCCTTCTTGTGGAGTTATTCTCTCTCATAAGGAAAGAAACTGCTCTCCTTGAGGGGCTCATAGGGGGTCACCCGTGTGGCCTTGGTCATGGATAGCTTCAGTTTCGACCCAGGGGATTGAAGGTGAATTGAAGATGAATTGAAGATGAGATGCAAGAGTATGAAGTGATTATTGACTGGCCCCTGAGTGAACGGGCCTATTTCTTCCAATGAGCTTGTCGTGAAATCAAATGTGAGAGCTTTATTGAAGCTGCAATATGCCTTGCTTGGAATCCACCTCAGGTCACTTGATCGCGGACTAAAAGCAAAAATGAAAAACTACTCAGACTCAAGATCCAAACAATAACGCCTCATCTCAATTTCCTCGTTCGTGGGGTTGTGAATCCAAAGTTGGCGATCCGATTGGCAAAGGCAGCGGCTCAATTGTAGTTGAGCATCGAGAATAACACCCCTCGCTTCAATTGAACTTGCGAGAATCTCATCAATCTTCTTGTGACTCAGGGATACGGATTGAGCTGTGACCAACTGGGGGAAGAAATCCGGAAGATCTGATGACAAGATCCCGAACTTGGCCCGCGCCAGGAAGAAGGCGCCGTAGTGCTGAAAGAACTCGTCTTTCGTGAGCCCACTTCTCTCACCAAGAGACGGGATGTGCAATTCATCATCCTGAGAATCTAAGTCATCCCAGTAAGGTTCATGGAGTTGATGAAAGTCGTTCAACCTGACACTGTTCCCAGAATGCCCAAAAAAGGCGCAGGCACGCTTGTAGGCAAAGGCCGATGCAAGAAACTCGTCTCGCGCCAAGGCATCACGAAACCCCGTTTCGTCTATCAGGGGCAACCCAGGCAGCATGTTCTGCGCAATGGCAGTGAATAGACCAGAACCGAGTCTCCTTTCAGAACGGAAGGAATCCTCGACCAGGACATCCCCAATCCCACAAGAGGGCGACCGCGACTTCAAGACTACCCCGGAGATCCAATCCTGTCGGAATCCTTCAACGGTCTCTTTGGACCATGAGTTCATAGCAACAGTCCAGTCCTCACCACTCTCATGAGTGACCATGGACACAGCGCCGCTTTCATCTCCAACCAAACCGAGAGTCGGACGCGGTACCCCCAAACCAATGGCAACCTCCGGACAAACAGGATGGCGGAGCAAGTAAGGTATCTTGTCATCAGCGATAGTGGAGCAGAGTTTGTGCCCCCCGTCATAACGGACGTTCTCCCCAAGCAAGCACGCTGAAATGGCAATATTCAGATTGGTCATGGTATGGCTATTTTCCTAAGACTTTGCTGGCTTTCGCCAGGCAACGGTGTAGAATCCTAATGGATTGATGATCGCAGACCAATTCCCATGTCATGAGGGTGAAATGCACGACGCCATCTCTATTATTGAACTCATTGGCGACACACCCTTGGTGAAACTCCAGAGGATCGTGGAAGCTGACATGGCTTCGATTTACGTCAAACTCGAATCACAGAACCCAGCAGGCTCGGTAAAAGATCGGATCGCGAAATCCATGGTCGAAGGAGCCGAAGCTCGTGGCGATCTTCGACCGGGAATGACAATCGTTGAAGCAACGAGTGGCAATACCGGGATCGGTTTAGCCTTCATCGCTGCAGCCAAAGGTTATCCCTGCATCTTAGCCATGCCTGACAGCATGACTATGGAAAGACGCCGCGTGGTCAAGGCTTACGGAGCGACACTTCACCTCACCCCTGGATCGGCAGGAATGCCAGGAGCCATTGCCAAGGCAGAGGAAGTATCGAAAGAAATGGGCGAAGATGCCTGGAGCCCAAGACAATTCGAAAACCCAGACAATGCATCAACACACTATGAGCGGACAGGTCCGGAGCTATTTCAACAGCTACCGGAGATCGACTGTTTCATCACTGGCGTTGGGACGGGCGGTACCATAAGTGGAACAGGAAAGTTCCTCAAAGAAGTCAAACCGACGGTGCGTGTGCTCGCGGTGGAACCCTTGGCAAGTCCAGTTCTAAGCGGCGGCGAAAAAGGCCCCCACAAAATTCAAGGAATCGGTGCCGGCTTCATTCCAGACATTTTGGATGCCGCATCCTACGACGCCGTTGAAAAAGTGAGTTATTACGATGCTGCCATGTCAGCCCGACGATTAGCACAGGAAGAAGGAATCTTGGCTGGGATCTCCTCCGGGGCCTCTGCGGCTATCGCCTTAGCGGAAGCGAAACGACTAGGCCCAGGCCACCATGTTGCTTTTATCATTTGCGACTACGGTGAACGCTATGCAAGTCATGAAATGTTCGGCCCCACCCCACCTATTCCGGAAGCGTAGTAACCTCAAGCTCTCGTCTTAGGATTCCCCTGCTAACCCCCTAAGGTTCTTGAACGAAGGTATGACTGCCTGCTCTGAGCTCCTGAATGACCTGCACTTGGCCATCAGGCCACACCACCCGAACATTCTTGGCCTTCTCCCTTGCCCCCAAACCGAAAGTCACGACAAGTTCATTGGACGAAAGATAACTCCCCCCTGCTCGAAGCGTTTGGCATTGGACACCCAGTTCCGAATCCAGAAAGACCCGGGCCCCCACGGCCACCCGTTTGCCATCGGCCAGCCGCAAATCGAGCCGAATAGATCGACCTCCGACTTGATTGTTCACAAACAACCTTGGTCTACCACCGTTTGAAGTGGCAAGAAGATCGATATCACCATCACCATCAATGTCGGCTTTGGCCAAGCCACGTCCAACGAATCGCCCCATGAAGGCGCGGCACTCAACCCGCCGAAAACGCCCCCCTTCATTGCGAAAGACGTCGAACTGTTGAGCGTGACTTTGGCTTTCCTGAACACGAGCGATTTCAGGTTCCACATGGCCATTCGCCACAGCCAGGTCTAAATATCCATCCAAATCGCAATCGACGAAAAGCAAACCGAAACTGAGACTATCCCGAGAAGGCGCACCAATCCCCACACTAGTAGCTTCATCAATGAACAAGGGGTTTTCTAGGTCGTCATTGACATAGAACGCTGTCATCTCGTTGGCGAAGTTCCCAATGGCTAAAGCCAAGGAGTCGTCATTGCGAAAATGACCAACATCCATTCCCATGGCGCCTCTGGCGTTGCCATTTTCGTCGAACGCCAATCCAAGTCCAATCCCTAGCTCCTCAAATGTTCCGTCACCGCGATTCTGAAAAACGAAGTTTCGAACCGTATCGTTGGCAACGGCGATGTCCGGCCAAGAATCATTGTTGAAATCAGCAACCACAAGAGCGAGAGATTTCCCAACAGGGACTTTTGTCGCTTTGTTCTCTACATGCAAGCCCAGTTGCTTGGCGCATTCCCTAAATTTGCCTCCTCCAAGATTTTCGTAGAAGAAGGGTTGCGCCCCTTTGAAAGCCGTTGGAGGTCCGAATGCCCGGTCCAGTGACCCCAGACTGAAACCCAACTTCAAATCGATTTCGGGGGACCAGGACACATAGTTCAACACGAACAAATCAAGATCACCATCCCGGTCATGATCGAAGAACACGGCCCCAGTCGACCAACTCTCATCCCCTGCGACTCCCGCCTCTAAGGAAACATCGACGAAGCGCCTGCCATTCTCATTACGTAACAAGTGATTTCGGCCAACCGCCGTTACAAAAAGATCGGGATCACCGTCGCCATCGTAATCACCGACGGCGACTCCCATGCCATAGAAGGAGATATCGAGGCCGACTTCTTTGGTTACATCGGTGAAAAAGCCATTTTGATTCATGAAGAATGCCTGGGTCGCTTTGGTATCTGCTCCCCCCTCATCCCAAGAGCAAGAATTCACCAGCATCAAGTCTTGATCGCCGTCACCGTCGAAATCAAGAAATGCGGCGCCAGACCCCATGGTCTCAGGTAAGAGTTTTTGGCCTCTCCCGCCATTCTCATGGCGAAATTTGATACCGCGCTCGACCCCTAGCTCAGAGAAATCCAAATGAATTGTCTTGGATTGAGTATCATTTTCGACAGAGGGAGCTTGAGCACGATGGATCTCACTCTTCTCCGGTCTGCTCTTGTCCCTGTAGAGCAACCAGAGCCCTGAGACCGCAGCAATCACAAAGATCAGAGTGCCCAATATGGGCAAGTTCAGGCTCCTGCTTTCATCCTCGATTTCTTCGTATTCATCCATCAGAATTATCCTGCTATTTCTTCTCGACAAGGGTGCCCTTGCGATTGAGATCATAAATCACGATCGACTCCGCAGCCTTGTCTGCTGACTCTGATTTTGCCCGATAGGTCGAAACCGCATGTTCTCTTGCATTATCGTCCGGACGGTACTTAGCGTGAAGCCCTTTGTGAAGTTGGGCCTTTTTCTTGTCACCCATCAGCCGATAAATCAGCATCAGATTATAGTGAGTCGCCAGATGTTCAGAGTCCAGCTCAAGAACGCGCTCCAGGGTCCCTCGGGCCACTTTGAGCCCTTGCTTGCGGGCTTCACCAGAAAGTGACCGAGCCCAAAGGAACTCAGCCCGGCCCTTCTCGAAAATAACTTGATAGTCCAAAGAGAAATCAAAGCCCCGTTCGACAATTTTTGTGCTTAAGACACGGTCGAACGCTTGAATGGCGAGCTGATAATTCCCCAGTTGCGATTCGATTCTGCCGGTGAGCCAGTTCGCTGTCCACGGGTTGTCGATCCCCCCATTGATCGCTTTGACGATGGCGCTGCGGGCGTCCTTTAAGCGCCCTTCTTTTTCGAAAACCCGCGCTAAATCTAACCATCCAATTGGTTGCCCCAGCTCAGTCACCTTCTTAAAGGCCTCAGCAGCTTGTCTCAATTCGCCCTTCGTTGACCCAGAATTGCCGGACAACAAGAGCCCAATGCCATAGTCGCGCCAACGTTGCCACAGTGGCTTAGACTTTCCTGAGCTCGCAAGATCTCTTTTGTCACCCAAAAGGACCACTTCATCTTCGCAGAGGGTCACGATCGGAATGTCTGGAGTCTTCTCATTGGACTCCCCTCTTTTTCGCAAGTCTTCCCAGACATGATTCATCAAGGTTCGATCAAATTTGCGATAATGTAATTTGGCCGTCAGCTTGATTGGGCCAACGACGTCTGCGGGAATCGTCAAAGCATAGTGGACAACCTGCCCCGTCCCCGGCCCCATCATGTTCGAATATAGGGTGGTGAAAATGTCTTGGACGTTTCGCCTCTCAATGCGATTGCCGTCTTTGTCAAGAATCAGAGAATTCACGTAGTGTGACCATGGGTCCGTTTTGCGATCCTGGTCCAAGCGTCCGCTCTCTCCAATCAAACGGTCCCCAGCTCGGGCTTCTATTTCAACCCAAACTTCATTGCTGTCCGATGTACCCTGAGTGAAGACGTGTCCTAACTTGAGTGTCCTGATTACGACCTCAACAAGGTAAGATTCACCCGGAAGAATTTCCATGGACTTGACACCCAAAGGAGCCAAGAGCTCGCCGTCAATTCGCCCGTCTTTTCGCAGAGCAAAGATGTCAATGTCCATCTGCCCATCCTTCAAGAAATCTTCTTGAAGGTGCTGAGCCTCCAAAAGACCTTTCAGCTTCGGTAGGGCTGAATTGGCTCCGGGAAAATGGTGATCGTGAATTTCGCCGTCCTGTGCCCCAAAGTCATCGCTTGCCTTCTTGGGCATGTGACATTCATTACAATTGGGCTCAGCCTTGGGAGGATAGTAGAAGCTACGAGCTCCATGGCCAGAAACACCGCTGAGGAGAAAATTGTCGTAGTGATTCTGACCACGCAACCACTCTTTGTAGTGATTCAACTCGTAGGGAATGTTCACTTTGTGACAAACAGCGCAAAACTCTGCAGACTTATGGAGGGGTTTTAGAAAGGTCTTCTTATGAAATGCAGGTTTTGCCTTCACCAATTGACGATTGACCCAGCGTAGCGCCGGATTCTCGGAAAAGGTGAAGGGATAATGCAGGGGTTCCTCAAAGGTATAATTACCATTCCCGATGGTTCCCACAACGTCGGTGATTCCATGACAAACCGTGCAATTGACCCCTTCCTGAGCAGAGGGAGCGTTCTTGAAGTCGTAGTCCGGATCATCAAAGGCTCCAGACAAAAGGGGCACAGGGTCATGGCAACCCGCACAAAATCGAGTCCCCCGTACATCATTGTCCCGCTTAAGAAGAGCTTCGCGACTCTCGCGAACGCTGAACAGATAAATCGGATTATTGAAAGAACTGAAATGGTGGACCGATTCATTGTGATCCTTCACCGCATCCGGATGACAGTCTTGGCAGTATTGATCCATCATCAAGATTTTTTCGCTGATCAAAGCACCATCTTGGGTCCGTACACGTGCTGGCAGAAATGACTCAACTCCACTGCCTTTGTCTTTCCATTCTCGTGGGTCCGTTGAATGGAAGAAAGCCATAACCAGCAAGACTGTTAAGATGCTACCGACGTAGGCGGCCCCCCAGCGCCATTTCAAACGTGGTCCATAACTCCTGTGCATGACGTAGAGGAAAACGGATAGAATCGGCACAAGTACATGAAGCCAATAGGTGACCCGCCCACCAACAGATTCCAGAGGCAGCAAACGGACCGTCATGAGCAGTCCGCTGAGAATCACCACCAGGAAAGCCCCCCCAAGGACGAAGCCAGTCCGCTTTCCCAAACGATTGCGATGATTGAATGCGCTCTTGAGGTGCAGGCCAATGAATATCAAGAATATAGGAATCATGCCTAATCCAAGAACCAAGTGCCCGAGGACCATCCACATATAAAAGAAGTTCTCATGATTCGCCCCATCCCAGAATCCCCAAGAAGAAACGGAGGCTAAGTAGACGGAATTGGCTATGAGGAAGATGAGACCTAGGCCCAGAATATACATGAGACGACGACTACCCTTGGTGAGGGCGCCTGGACGCTTAGATGGAGTCGTCGGAGGAAGAGTCCTGTTCAAATCAGAATTCGGCATTGGCTTCTCTTTGCGGTCCCCTGTCGGGCCCAGTCCAAGTTTTGGTGATATACGACAATTCTAATCACATCTCCGGCAAGACCAACAACCTAGGAAGAAGGAAGACAGGGGAGGCGCAGAATAGAAATTTCCTGTATGATCCAAAAGATACCATTAAGGAGTATGTTCATGTCCGTTTCCCCAGTGCATCGTTTCCAACTCGGAGTCATAGTCATCATACTGGCGTGTTCTCCGATTTACTGCCAAACGACTCAAGGCTCCAAGAAGTCCTCCAATTCCAAGAAAACTGAAAGTCCCAAAGACCTCCAAAAGAAAATACACAAGATCGAGCAAGACTTGAAGATCGCCCAGTTAGAATTAGAAATGGCCACGATTTCAATCACACTCAAAGAAAGAAAGGCCGCAGCCGGGATCCGGTCTGCGACTTTCGCCTCTACGCGGGCTAAACAAGCTCTCCATGTTTTTGATACGTCAGAAGCTCCAGTCAAGATCAAAGAAGCTCAAATTGGGGTCGACCAAGCAAAGAACCGAGCAGAGTTGGCAAGAGACGAGCTCAACGAACTCATTGCGATGTACAAAGCCGATGAATTCGCCGAAATGACCAAGGAACTGGTGCTCAAGCGCGGACGGAAGAATCTAGAATTCGCTGAGCGGCGCTTAGCTGTTCAGCTCCAGAAACTGGAACGTCTGAAAACAATTGACCTCCCTCGCAAGCGAGAGGACCTGGCTAATAAGGTAGAAAATGCCACCGAATCGCTTTTTGACGCCAAACTATCCGCCAAAAAGACGAAACTCGAGAACACAGTCGCAAGCATCAAAGCAAACAACAAGATTGCGGATCTCCAACTGCAACTCGGGGAAGCCAAAGGAAAATTGGCCAAGACAACCGTGGGCAGGCCATGATTCGGAAACACGCTCCGATTCTTTTCTTCATGATCCTGTTCACCGCGACCTTCCCCCCTTCGTTGGCGGCCCAAACTTCTAAGATAACGAAAACTCGGCCCCATGTATCTGTGCCGAAAACGATGTCTGCGAAAGAAGCTCGTTTGGCTCGCGATCGCGCTCTGGCTTGGTTGGTGAAAACACAGAATAAGGACGGAAGTTGGGCTGATGGTGTTATCGTTGGTCTCATTGATTCCGGATACTCTGTTGCCAGTTTCTTCGACTGGCAATACGCAGCCAATGCTCTAGCTTGTCAAGCTCTTCTGCAATGTGAACCAACACAACGCCGAAGCAAGGCACTCAAGGCGGGACTTACCCGGCTGGCGACCTGCCGTCTGCCGAATCGAGGTAGCGACTGGGACAATGATACTGTCTGGGCAGCGCTTTGCGGTTTGGCATGCTTTGTCGAAGTGATCCAAGATGGTCGCTACGCAGATACTCTTCTGTCCAACCAGATACGCCGGAGAGCCAAAAAACTACTCCACAACCTCAAGCGCAATCAAGTTCCCACCGGCGGATGGGGATACTATGATGACAAACCATATTCCCGCCGTCCCAAATGGGCCACCAGTTTTTCGACAGCTCTCATCTTACCGACTCTCAAAGACGCCATGACATTAGGGTGGTTGAGAGACAAGAAGATCTTAGCACGAGCACAGAAATATGTACGGCGGTGTCGCTTGCCCAATGGTGCCTTCCAATATGACATGCGCCCCATCCCCCGATCGCCGGCGGGAGAGAGCATTGACAACATCAAAGGGAGTTTAGGAAGAATCCAAGTATGTCATTGGGGTTTGAGAAAGAGTGGCGATCACCAGAGCATCAGCTTCAAACAGATCGCAGGCGGACTTTCTCAATTCATGCGCTATCACAAGTTTCTTGATGTTGCCCGCATGCGTCCAGTACCCCACGAAGCCTACTACGCCAACGCTGGATACTTTTACTTTTTCGGCCACTACTACGCATCCCGTTGCATAGAATTGCTGCCTCCTCAAGCTCGAGAATCCTGGAATGCTCAGCTCCGGCCCCACATCGTCAAGACCCAAAGGCCAGATGGGTCGTTTTGCGATTTCCTTGGCCAAGCATATATGGTTGTTGCTGATACCAGCTACGCCATCATGACCCTCAACAACGGGTTAGACACCGCCGCGAAAAATCAATGACTATTCTCCACTCCTGGCAACAGGAAGATTGAGACAGTTCATTGAGACGACAGAAACGAGAGAACCGATGAGACAAAACAAAACAGGGTTTATTCTCATTCTCTTCATGCTCATCTGCGTCCCCGTTTTCGCCCAAGAGCAATCTCGAAAATTTCGCCACGTTGCTTTTGCCAAGGAAATAGGACAAATAACAAGACACGGGATCTTGGAAGATGATGAAGGATTCATCTGGCTCAGTGCCAACAACCGTCTGCTACGATACGATGGTAAGAGCAGCACTTCGTTTTGGTTCCATGACGATGACATCGATCCTCGGCGTGCGGCGTGGATTAACGCAACTTCAAGAACGGACGATGGCACAATTTGGATTGCTACTCGCTGCGGATTAGCGAAGCTCACTCCCCAAGACAACTGGCTTCGCTTTGTCACTGACCAAGACCCGGCCCGGGCATTGATTTTCCGAAAGGGAATAACGACTGTCCTGACCGACCAGGACAACGAGGTTTGGTTCGTAG
>WFTN01000011.1 GCA_015485455.1 Planctomycetota bacterium
GAACATCCGTCTTAGTGATTGGCGGTGGCGTAGCTGGATTTTCAGCGGCAATCGCAGCGGCGGCCTATGCAGATGTCCTTTGTGTCACAAAAGAAACGGCTTTAATGTCGAACACCCAGGCGGCGCAAGGAGGCGTGGCTGCTGTTTTGAGCGATGAAGACTCGGTAGAATCTCATTGTGATGACACTCTGGAAGTGGGTTGTGGTCTTTGCGACTCAGAAGCCGTTGAGACCGTGGTGAAAGAGGGCCCCAAGTGTATTCAAAGATTGATTGAATGGGGCGGCAGCTTCGATCAACAAGACGGCAAGCTGCATCTCACTTTGGAGGGCGGGCATAGCCAAAAGCGTGTCCTCCATGCCCGGGGTGACCAAACCGGAATGGAAGTGCAAGCAACTTTGGTTCGCAAGGTTAAGTCTTTTGACAACATCGAACTTTGGGAGCATGGTTTTGCTGTCGATTTGATCGTGGACGAGGGGCGCTGTATAGGCGCCTTGTTGTTTCGCCACGGGAGCTACGTTCTCGTCCACGCCGATTCCACGGTCTTAGCTACAGGTGGTGCTGGTCAGCTCTATCGTGAAACAACGAATCCCCTTATAGCCACCGGCGATGGTTTCGCCATGGCAATGCGGGCTCAGGCCCAACTTCGGGATATGGAGTTCATCCAATTCCATCCTACGACTCTTTATATCGCCGGCTCTGCCAGGCACTTGATCACCGAGGCTGTTCGTGGGGAAGGCGGCATCCTGCGGGACATGAGTGGTGAGCGTTTCATGGTGAACTATCATCCTCAAGCTGAGCTGGCTCCTCGGGACGTGGTGAGTCGGTCTATTGTGCGCCACATGTCGGCCCGGGGCGATTCCCATGTTTTCTTGGATCTGACTCATTTGTCTCCAGGCTTTGTTCGCAAGAGATTTCCTCTGCTCAACGAAACATGCCGTCTCTATAATCTGGATGTGGCGGAGAACTTGGTCCCTATTCACCCCAGTGTCCATTACATGATGGGCGGTTTGGCAGTCGACTTAGAAGCGCGTACCACCGTCGAAGGGCTCTATGCTTGTGGTGAAGTGGCGTCCACGGGGCTTCATGGTGCCAATCGTTTGGCCAGCAATAGTCTTTTGGAGGGTTTGGTATTTGGTTGGCGCGCTGGAAAGTGTGCGGCGGGGGAAATGGTGGCGAAGCCCCTGCCGAAAACCTTCGAAGAAACGGACTTCGGTTTGGAAGGTCGTGTCATCAACGTTGCGGACATGGTCAATAGCATTAAGAGCCTCATGTGGCATGATGTAGGCATCGTGCGCAATGCCCAACAACTGAAGAGTTCTGCAGATCGTCTTTCGAATTGGGCCAACTATGTCTTACAATGCCGCTTCCAAGATTCAGCTGGTTGGGAATTAGTCAACACATTGACCTTAGCTCAAGCTGTGGTTGAATCGGCCTTTGCCAGAACAGAAAGTCGGGGCGCCCACTTTCGGAGTGATTTCCCTGAACGGGATGACGTCCATTGGAAGCGTCACTCATATTATCCACCCAAAGAAAATGGGGTGGACGACTCAGACGGACTCACGTAGCCAGATCGCTACCCAGAATAACAATCAAGGTTAGATTCAAGTTTGCATAAGATAGAGAAAAAGAAACGCCCCGAACGTGCTGTACTTGTGGGCGCAGGCACAGCCGACGTCAATGATACAGACCTGACTATGTTGGATGAGCTTGAAGAGCTTGCTCGAACAGCGGGGGTGCGTTGTGTTGATCGTCTCTACCAGCGGCGTCAACGCCCGGACACGACCTACTACATTGGCAAGGGCAAGGCCGAAGAGTTGGCATCAAGCATTCGAGAACATGAAGCCCAGTGTGTTTTGTTCGACAATGATCTGACCCCTCGGCAAGTCCGCAATTTAGAGGAAAAAATCGGTTGCAAGGTCTTGGACAGAAGCGAAGTCATCCTTGACATTTTCGCAACCCACGCCCAAACCATGGAATCAAGGCTTCAAGTCGAACTTGCTCAGCTTCGTTACACCTTGCCAAGACTCAAGAGAATGTGGACCCATCTGTCTCGTATTTCAGGTCAAGGAGGTATTGGTAGCCGTGGTCCGGGAGAGAAGCAGATCGAAACAGATCGCCGTTTGATCGATCGTCGCTTGCATCAACTCGAATCGGAACTCAAAGAAATTCAAGTTCGCAAAGAGCGCCAGGTTGGTTCTCGTGAAGAGAAGTTGACGGTTGCTTTGGTTGGCTATACCAATGCAGGCAAGTCCACTTTGATGAGTTGCATCACCGGAGCGGATGTCTATCAGGCAGACAAGTTGTTTGCCACCTTGGACACGAAGACCAGTGACATCGAGTTGCCGAACGGGCAAACAGCCTTCATCTCTGACACCGTTGGTTTCATCGAGAACCTCCCTCATCACTTGGTCGCGAGTTTTCATGCCACCTTGGAAGAGGTGCGCCAAGCGAAAATTCTCTTGCACGTCGTTTCGGCCTCAGAACCTGGGGTTGAGATGAAAATTCAAACGGTTGACGATGTCTTGCAGAATGCCCTTGATATGAAGGATTATCGTCAGATTCTCGTGTTCAACAAGATTGACGCCGTTGAAGATCAGATTGCTTTCAGTGCCCTCAAGAACAAGCACAAAGACTTCATTGAAGTGTCGGCAAAAACTGGAGAGGGAGTTGAAACTCTTCTCCAAGCACTCGTGGAATTCGATGAAGAATCCCGGGAAGTTCTGGAGTTAGAAATCGATGCGGCTGATGGTAAAATCCAAGCTCAGCTCAATCGCCTCGGTGAAATCTTAGAGACGGAATACGTTGGTAACCGAGTACACATGAAAGTGTCGTTGCCAAAGCAAATGGCTTCCCATTTCAAGCAATACGAGCGTTAGGCAGACGATAAGAAAAGGGAGCGTTCCTTGCGGACCGCTCCCTTTGCAATTGAGCTCTTATGTTAGAAGTCTTCCAAAGACTCCACCGGTGGTTTCCAAGTGGCACTGTTCTTGTTCCACCATTTCCACCAGTCCAAGATGATAATTTCGCGATCCTTGGCATTTTCGAACACTTCATCTTCGTCGTCTGGCCATTCCATGACGATGAGGTTGCGATCGTATTTGGTGCTCCACTCGCTGCAACGCCGTAGGGTATCCATCAATGGCCAAGCCTTGCGGCAGTCATCCTCCTTGGTGGAATCGAGCCCCATGAGAGCATTGATCAACAAGGGGATCGCTTTTTTGCGATGTTCAAAGCAGGTAGCGTCGGCTTCTCTTTGCTCCCGGGTCGCATCCAGATCCATGAGGGTGGCAACGGCCTTCTCTAAGGACGCCTTTACGTCGGCTTCCATTTCTGGAATAGGGAAGGGATCTTGCTTACGTCCTCGTTTTTTCTTGAGCTTGCCACCCACCTTCTTGGTTGACTTCGCTGCCACAGGAATTTCGCCATGAGTAGCTGGATCAGACTCGGCGTTGGCATCCTCCATCACACCGTTTTCAGCACTATTGTCTTCCTCTTCC
>WFTN01000012.1 GCA_015485455.1 Planctomycetota bacterium
AGGACGTTCCACGTCGCCGCAGCGCGTGAAGATCAAGACATTATGCCCCATCCTCTGCATTTCTCTTGCCAAGTAGAAAGCATGAAGTTCCGTGCCCCCCCGGCTATCTGGCAGAAAAGCAGATGTCACATAGAGGATTTTCACCGATGAACCCTCTGCAATAGTTGCTGGTAACGTCCCGACATTTCTTCCACATTATCGGCAATTGGCTTCACGACACCTGGGTTGCTACCCAGCTTTTGGACGAGGCTAGGGTCCTGAACGAAACGCATCAATTTCTTGCGTAGGTCGGCGGAGTCTCCCAATTTGAAATGAAAACCCCCAACGCCGTCTTTCACCAACTCTGCCATTCCTCCTCGATCGGAGACCACCAACGGAACCCCTGCCAACCATGCTTCGTGAATAGTCAGTGGCGAGTTCTCAAACCATAGAGAAGGCACAATGAGAACGTCGATGTTGGCCAAAACCTCAGCGATACGAGCGTTGTCGAAACGCCCCATAATCTTAGTTGCAGGGTTCTTAATGAGAGGGATGAGGCGCTGCTTATAGTCAGCGAAGGTCTCAATGTCGCCCCAGATCTGCAACTCAACATTGTCAGCAACGATGTCATTCATGGCTTCTACCAAAACGTGGACGCCTTTGTACTCAGCAATCGTACCAACAAAGCCGAATCTGAGTGTCGCTGAATCTTGGTGCACAAAACCGGAGAAAGGTGTCAGGTCAAACCCGTTATCAGAATGAACGATCTGATTTGGCCGAATCATGCCATAGTCAATAAATTTTTGGCGCAAGAAAGAGCTCGGCGAGATGAAGAGATCGACGCCTACAATTCTCTCCTTAATGAATTCTAAGCGCTTAGCTGCAGCAGCAGCAAAGGCCGCTCGGTTCTCTCCAACCAACTCGCTCGGAACACGCGGACCGGCATATCCTTCAAACGCCCGTTTCAAATTAGCTGGTAAAAGATCAGCTACCCGATCCGTCGCCCGGCGTTTAGAACTCTGTCCATAATCTTCAGCCAGTTTTTGATGACAAATACAATCGGCACAAAGCGAGGGATCAGGAAATTCACAGATTGTCATGTCTTCCCGAAGAAGCTGCCCACCACGGGCACACATGAGCATGAATTCGTGAAGCGTGTAGACAACCGGAAGCCCACGTTTCTTCGCCAAGGGTATGAAGTTGAAGGAGAAATAATGCAAATGCTGAAAGTGAACCAAATCCGGTTCAAACTGATCTAAGACATCCGAAAATATTTCTTCCATGCGCGGGTCGTGATAGGTCTCTTCAAAGTTCTCCCACTCATAGTTGTGGACTACTTCGGTGAAGGGCAGGCCATTGTAGTTGCCAGCACTCACATGATATCGCGGAAGCTCATGACGGGCTTCACAGAACAAGAGGTGAACATCATATTCGGCCTGCAACCCTTTGGCCAAATTGTAGGTATAAATTTCGGTGCCAGCGTTGTGCTTCGGCAAGAAGTCATGAACGATAAACAGGATACGCTTACGACTACGATTGGTCTTGGGTTTCAGGCGTTTTGACAAACCACGAACGCGGCTCTTGAATTTCCGGGCCACATCGGAAGCCTTGGGACGGTTAGAGCCTCCCCCTTTGCTTAGCTGTGCCAGTCGTGTTTCATAGTCGTCGATACGCAAAACCAAATCACCCAGGACCTCGTCACGCTCGCGAATAAGGTCATGCAGTCGACCGTGATTGGCCACCACCAAGTCTAAAAGCCGATCAATTGGCTGTTCTTTCAAATCATCGTCGCAGACCTCTTCGGCAATCGGCACAAGATGTCCTTGAATCGCGGCCGTTAGCTCATCCTGGGCCCGATCCAAGCTCTTCACTTCAAGGAGCGCCTTGTCGAGGGCATCCCGAGTCAACTCACACAACTGGGTTTGGCCTTCGACTTCGGCCATCAAGTTGTCACGTAATGCCTTCAAACGTTGACAAAGCTGTGCCAGATCTTCTTGCTCATGCTCAGCGAGTTGAACAGAATTTTCTGCCAGCTCTGCCTTCTTTCTGAGAGCATCGATTTCTCTAAGAAGTTCTCTGCGAGCATTCTCCTTAGACTGCAACTCGTCCGTGAGTTCAAGACATTTGTTATCTGAGTCCAACGTTTGGCGCCTCAAGCCACGCAAGTCTGCCTCCAATCGAGCCCGCTCTTCGGCTTCGCGATTGAGTCGTTTCTCCAGATTCTCCCGCTTTGACTGAGTTTCCTTCAGCTCAGCAGTCAGTTTCTCTCCCTGGGCAGCATGGTCCAATGCTGACTGCGTCACAACCTTGAGTTCCTCTTCGAGACAAGTCCGAAGTTCCTCATGATCTTGCACACTCTTCAGCAGGGACTCACGGGCCTCTTTCCCCGCAGTCAAACCCCGCCTGGCCTCATGGAGCTCTTGACGGGTGTTGTCCAACTCAAGCCTCAACTCATCGGTCGATCGCTTGTACTGCTCAAGATGGTTATTTAATTCCGCAACAACTTCTTCACCTTCTTCTCGCCGATAAGACTGAAAGGCGTCTTTCTCGATCAAGAGGTTGCGAACTTTCTCCAACTCACGGTCTTTTTCTTTGAGTGTCTTTGTCAAGAGACCGAGACTCGCGTTGAACTCATCAAGAATTTCATCGCGCTTTTCCAAAAGGCCATCCCGCTCTTCAAGCTCTTGTTTGAGTGCCTGGCTTTGCTCGCTTTCTCCATCTGCCCGCCCTCGCAGATCATAAAGTCGTTCATCCCGAGCCCGGAGGGTTCTTTGAATCAAAGTCGCCCGTTTGAGCCCCGACCCAAAGCGTTCAGCAGAAGGCAAGACAAACTCATCCAACACCCAATGATAGATGTCGAGGATTTCGTCCATGTGAGCATCGAGGGATGGCAAATCAGGAATAGCTCGCCTGGCAACTTCTAACTGTTCAGGCCGATCAAGAAAGCCTTGCAGTCGACTCCCTAAGTCGGAAGCGTCCTCTGACTGAAAAGTACAGAGGGGTGAACCGCAGCGTTCTGCTGGTGCCCCACGATCAGGAACAAGAGCTGGGATATTTCGCTCCCATGCTTCATCGACCGTGAATGAATAACTCTCCAAAGCAATGGACGGAAAGACTGCCAAGTCATAATGGTCAGGGATATCCCCGGGCTTGAATGCCCCGCGAAAAGAAACGTCTAGGCCTTCCGCCAAGCTATAGAGACGATCAACGTAGCTTTTTGCAGCCCCGTCCAAAGCCCCCCAGATGTCGACAGAAAACGCTGCTGGATCCAGAGTTCTCTTAACCGCTTCCAAGAGTAGGTGGACACCTTTAATGGCTTGGATCCCACCCCAGTAGGCCAAAGACAGTCTGCCACCAATTTTCTTGGTGGGGGGATTCGGCTGGACTCTTGAATAGAGCCGCGGATGAGGAAGCACTTCAATTTTATTGGCGATGTGGGGATGGTAGCTTTCGATCACATCCCGCAATGCCAATGACGGCGCCAAAACTGCGGTGGCCAAATCTAGTTCACGAGACATTTCTGCCCGATAGGACTCGATGCGCCCAGCAATTTCCTCGTCGTCTTGAAACCAAAACCTCTCCACACAGCTTTGGCAGTTCTCAGCGATGGGATCTCTTAGACAGTAAGAATCTTCTCGCACTCGAAAAGTGCGCGCACAGGTGGTGGCCGTGTCATGAAGCGTTAAGACTGAAGGAATCCCCATAGATGAGGCCACTTCAACCAGGCGATTCGACAACCGGCGCCAATGATGAACATGAATGAGGTCAGGCTTGAGATGGTCCAAAAGCTCCCGAATGAGGACTTCGGCCTCAGGATTCGAGGCCTGATACCAAGATTCCAAGTAAAGACCACTACGATGCAAACGATAGACCGGAACCGGCCCAGAGCCGTTTCTTTCGACAGTGGCAACCTCTCGCCCCTCCTCTGAGCCAGAAACCACGGCGACGGTATGCCCTTGAGCCGCTAAACGAGCCAAAAGAGCATCCACGTATTGCTCCGTCCCGCCAGAATGACGGGGAAACCAACCATGGACGAAATGAAGGATCTTCATGAAGCGATTCCGAAGCGAAAAGACTGTCTCAAGGCCACATTATGACCGTTTTCACCCCAACTGCCAAACCGGAATCTTTCGAGAAAAAGAAGACAAAACCAAAGAAAGAACTCAGGATTGTCAAAAGGGAACTGCGATCTCCAGAATCGCGGCAACTATGAACGAACTCACTCCAAATCGACGATTATTCTCGAACCCCCTTGGGGATTGATGGGCGCTGAGAAACCCACTCCATGTTAGCCGTGCTCGTGGTGACCAAGAAAGCACTCAAGCTCCCCCTGGCGGTGCCTCAGCCAAGATTGCGAGTCCGGAAGGAATGCACAAGATTGCCACCCACGACGATCCCGTGGAAAACTGGCTTCACGATCTCTCAGAGACGGGTGGTACAACTTTCCTTCCACCATACGCAATCCCTCAGCCTTCCCACGACTGCTTTCTTGGCAATTGTCGGTGTTTCGAAGCCTTGCGAACGACGGCAAATGTGTGTCTAATCTGTTGCCACCGGAATTTGGAGAGGATCTCATGAGTATCGATGACGAAATCACCAAACCCATAGGCAAGGGCGAAGGAAAAGAGCCAAACCAGTCCACCAACGACTCCGCTGCCACGTTTCATTTCGAATCTAATGGCCTGAGCATGGGTTTGACTGGCAAGCGCATCGGACATTACAAGTTAGAGCGGGAACTTGGGCATGGTGGGCAGGGTTATGTCTATTTGGCCGAAGACACGAGAAATCAACGGCAAGTGGCATTAAAAGTGTTGCTGACTGCAGCGCACATGTCCACTGCCGCAAAGATCCGTTTTCAAAGAGAAGCGGAAGCTGCAGCTAAGCTGGACCATTCCGGCATTGCTCAGGTCTTTGAAGTTGGCGAGCATGACGGCTTGGCCTTCATTGCATTTGAATATGTGAACGGTAAGAACTTATCTGATCATATCGGCGAGTTTGGGCTGAGCACTAAGAGCGACCACGGCACAAGGGAAACGCTCTTCGACTTCGAGGATGAAGACAGAGAGCCCCAATCCCAACCGATGAATGCAGATTCTGACACCTCGTCTGCGAAAAGGGGCGCCATCATGTGCGCCGTTCGCTATATCGAAAGTGCAGCCCGTGCTCTCCATGCAGCGCATGAAACAGGCCTCATCCACAGAGACGTCAAACCCGCCAATCTCATGGTTCGTGAAGACGGTTCAGCTTGCATCTTGGACTTCGGATTGGCGAAGGACGAAGAATCCCAAGACATGACACTTACGCAATCTGGCGACCTGGTGGGGACTCCAGCCTACATGTCGCCAGAACAACTTTTAGCACACAGGTTAAAGTTAGACCGAAGAACAGACATTTACTCTCTTGGGGTTACTCTCTTCGAGGCCTGCGCATTGCGAAGACCCTTCGTCGGCACCAATCGCCAAGAACTCTATCAAGCCATCTCACAACAAGAACCCCCTGACCCCCGAACGATCAACCCGGCAATACCCAAGAATCTCTCTGACATCATTTTAACCGCCATCGATAGAGATCGAAACCGTCGCTATCCGACTGCGCTCAAGTTTGCCGAAGATTTGCGGCGGTTCAGAGAATCGGAACCTGTCGAAGCTCGCCCCGTTGGCGCTATTGTGAAAGCACAACGGTGGATACGAAGGAACCGAATTGTGGCGGCGTCGGTTTCGATAGTCTTCATCGCTTTGGCTTCCATGACTGGCATTTTCTACCTAAAAGAACAAGACGCTCGGGAGTCCCGAGACTTAGCGCGGTCGGAAGCGAAAAAGAAAACAATCGCGCTGAAACGCGAAGAAAGAGCCCTCGAGGAAAAAACGGCAGCACTCGCCTCAGAAAAGGCGGCGGTAGCCGATTTTGAAAGGATGGCAGATGTGAAACGGCTCCAAGAAGCAACGGCACTCGCGGAGAAACTCTGGCCTGCTCGCCCAAACAAGGTATTCGATTGTAGCAATTGGCTCAAGAAATATGATGCGCTTTCGAGATCTCTCCTCGAGCACCAGGCCGCTCTGAATCGTCTCAGATTGGACGCTCTTCCCTACACAGAATCGGATCGCGCGAAAGACTACGCCAACGAGCTAGACCGACGCAGAGACATTCTCGATATTCAGAAAAAGACCCGAGCAAAACTTGTGCGGGCCAAGAGTGACGCTGGCAAAAGAGGTTTCGCGAAGACTTTGAGCAAGATCACAGAAGACCTCGCTCTCTTGAATGCCAAGATTGCCGAACAAGGATCGTGGCGGTTTGGGGACCACGTGAAACAATGGAAGCATGATGTATTGACAGAGTTGGTGGGCGGCTTGGAAACATTCACAAACACGAAAACTGGAACCTATAGCGATGTCAAGAAACGACTCATCGCGGCCAGAACAATTGAGCAACTTACCGTCACCGACCATAGAGCCACATGGACTAAGACCATAACTGCTATTGCGACATCGAAGAATTACGATGGACTGACGATACGGCCACAGATTGGCCTCGTTCCTTTGGGGGTGGACCCCGCGTCAAGACTATTCGAGTTTCTTCACTTGGAGACCCATGAAGGACCAATTCCAATACGCGACAAAGACGGCCACATTCCAATGACCGGAAAGACCGGCATTGTCTTGGTTCTTATTCCTAAAGGACAATTTTGGATGGGTTCCCAAAAGACAAATCCCAACGGTCAAAATTTCGACCCTGATTCTCAAAATGCCGAAGATCTGCAAAGAATTACCATTGAGGCTCCATTCTTTATGTCCAAATTCGAGATGACCCAAGGGCAATGGCAGCGGGCGCCAGTCGATAACAAGTCTCCAAGCTACTACGGCGTTGGCTGGAACTATAAGGGACACAAGAAGGCTGTTAGCCTCCTCAACCCGGTAGAGCAAGTATCGTGGACCATGTGCACTGAAGTATTGTTTCGTCTTGGACTTGAGCTCCCCACCCAAGAGCAATGGGAATATGCGGCTCGTGCCGGATCATCGTCAATTTGGGGTGGCGACGCAAACGAAATGAGCAAGATTCCTCTCTTTGGCAATATCGCTGCCAAAGAGACACAGGGCCTCTTCAGCGCTTTGGAGCCATCCATTGAAGACGGTTACATCATTCATTCACCAATTGGCGCCTTCCAAGCCAATGATTTTGGACTCCATGACGTTGTCGGCAATGTCTGGGAATGGACATCAACCACTTCTAATTCTTCTCGCTATGTACTTCGCGGTGGCAGCTTCAATGACATCGCACTCATCAACCGTATGTCAAACCGGGATTACGGAACCGAGGGACAACGACTCAACACCCTGGGACTGCGTCCCGCATGTCCGGTCCAACAGTAATAGAAGGCTTTGTCGGCCCCTTGCCTACGCATCACCTCCAATTGTCAATGCTGGTTCCCACCCGCCATTCGTTGTCGTTCACTCTTGCCGTCTCGGCACACCATGAATTGCTAGCACCGATGAGGACAAGACTAGAGAAAAAGGAATCCCCAGATTCCCATTGTTGCGGAAGCACGGGGAAAGTCCATGATCGTTTGTGTTGATGGGCGCAGCAACCTGAGCCTTACTCTTCCCCTGGGCGATCACAACTTTGAAGAAACTGCTGGGGCCCAAGCAAATACCACGACAGGAGCAACATGGGATGAAACTTGTGTCCCAGTGGCGCACGTTCGCAATTCCGAATCACAGCGTGGACAACTCATTCCTGGAGGAATAGCTACGACCGATTGGGGGCAAGTTTGACGCCACTTTCCATACTAAATTGCGCCGTACCCGACATCCTCGCCATGAAACAGGGGTAGACAGCGCTCAGATTGCGTCTTCTATAGAGAATCCCTGGCGGTAACAGCTGCGGTTCTTGCGGTCTTTATCCAAAGGGCCGCCACAACGGGGACAACCCATGTTGGCTTCATGAGTCCGAGATACGACAACGACGAGTCTCTGTCCTCACAGGCAGAGCAATTCTGCTCCAAGTTCATGATTCGTGACATCATATTGACGAGCACAGTCCAAACAGGCACTTAGTCTCACCGATGTTTGTCCTCCCGACGATTCTACTTCAGAAGCGTCATACTTTATTTAAGGTCCATCGCCAATATAGACCCACTGGTAGATATTCCGATCTCGTCTTCTTCACCGCAGAAGCAATACGGAACCAGGTCTAATTCCGCTGTTCTGTCTTCTGGCCAGTGAGTCCGCAGTCTTGGACAAGGGATACCTAATCCTGTAGGGTTCCATACTTGGGAACGCTGGGTCATGGGTTCAGCATTCAGTCAAGGGAGACGTTGTTGTGGCCAAATCAATGCAGACTTGGATTGCACTCTTTCGAGGCATCAATGTTGGCGGCAAGAACATTCTTCCGATGGCCGAACTCCGGCAGATTCTCGAATCACTGGGGTTAGAGAATGTACGCACCTACATTCAAAGTGGGAACGTGTTGTTTGATTCAAGAGCTAGATTGGCTTCGCCCCTTGGCAAGAAAATCTCGCGTTGCATCGAAGCACAAAAGGGCTTTCGCCCAGAAATTCTCCTACTTACCCCCAAGGGACTACAGGACGCGGTGAAATCCAATCCTTTTGCTAAGGCAGTTTCTGACCCGCAGACTCTCCATTTCCTTTTTCTTGCCGAGCCAGCCTCCAACTTTGATAGCGAAGCTGTAGAAGCGGTGAAGTCTCAGTCAGAAGAATTTCGATTGACCGAGAAAGTGTTCTATCTTCACGCTCCAGATGGGATCGGGCGTTCAAGACTTGCGGCCAAAGTTGAGAAACTTCTTGGCATACGTGCGACAGGGAGAAACTTTCGGACTGTTGAGAAGATCTTGGCAATGGTGTCTGACAGCTGACCATTGGACTATCAAAGTGCTGGCCTGCGAATGAGGCTGTCTAGACTTGCGAATGCTGCCTTTGAGGGTTGGGCCTTCAGGACTTCGCATTGGTGTTTCAAAACTTGGTCTCGAAGATGTATTTATTTCATAGATGACGGCACCTAGGGTGCCAAGAAGGGTGGGGATTCCACCTCCAAACCCCCGAGGTTTGAGAGGCATACCTCGGATGCCGACAGCCAAGATAAATGAGGCCAGCTGCCAACCGAACCTCAAAGACCGTGGCGAAAAAAGTTCGAATTGCCCTTAAGAACTTGGCTGCTGACACCTCTCAGGGCATGAGGCCACTGTAACTATCGCAGCGCTTCATCAACTGTCTTGGCCGCCGACACCCGTTTCAAATAGATGACCAATTGATCGAGGTTGGCGTCGTCAATCTTACGATTCTGCTCGACGGTTATCCGGGGAAAACGCGAGTTTAGAATAATTCGAAGCGCTTTGGCCGTGGCTTCCGCGCGGCCTTCCTCACGGCCTTCCTCTCGCCCCTGGACTCGGCCTTCTTCTCTGAGTTTTTGGCCTGTTGTCTTGATCAATGTTTCCA
>WFTN01000013.1 GCA_015485455.1 Planctomycetota bacterium
CTCTAAGTGCGTAACCAAGAGGGGAATGGCTTGGGCATCTTGGATTTTTCCTAATGACACAGCGGCGGCCAGAACAACAGGCCAGGAAACATCCGACAATGCTTCTCGCGCCGCTTTCGAGGTGGCTTTATGGACGAATTGTCCGCAGAGGGTGGCCGCTTCTTCTTTGACGATGTCACTGGAGTCATCCGCTAGAACCTTCGCGATGAGGTCAGGAGCGGCTTTGTCTTCAGTCATGACTGCGGCACGGATTGCCAGCAGTCTGGTTTTGGGTTCGGAATCTGACGTGGCAATTTCTTGGATGTAAGCGAAACTCTCGGCACCCCCCAATGACCCTAAGCTGGAAACAATAGACCCTTGAGGTCTTCCTTTGCCAAATTCAATGAGGCAGGCAGCGCATCGTTCTGCGTCGGCGATGTTGGATTCTTTATTGCCGAGTTGACCCATGAGACGAGCCAAGAAACCATGGGACTGGGTGTCACGGCCTCCTTTCTTGTAGGCGTCCAAGCACATCTTGATGGCCGTCTCCTTTTGTTTCTCTTCTCGATTGGCTGCAATCGTGCAAATGGCTTCACTGATCCGCCTTGCCATCACTGGACGGACGCCCTTTTGGGCCAATCTTTCCAAGAGAATGCTGAGAGCTTCATCCGTACCGCAAACCGCAAGAGCATTCGCTGCGGCAGCTCTTGCTGTCACGTCCGGATCTTTCCTCAAGAATTGGGACAATTCCTTGGCAGCCCGAGGATCTCCAGTGGCCGCTAAGCCTCTGATGCCGCCTTGTCGCAGAAGAGGAAATTCTGATTTCGTGAGTTTCTTGAATCGCTTCCAGCCAGCGGGGTATCCCACAGAGACCAAAGCTTCTGCAGCATGGGCGATGGTTTTTCCTTTGAGTTTCTTGACCAAGAGCTTGATAGCAGCTTCTTTGTCGAGTGCCCTCAATGAAGTGGCGGCTGCGACGCGTATGGTTGCTAATGGCCCTGAGACAGCAAGCTTGGCTAAGGTCTTTAAGCTCTTGTCGTCCCCCCGTTTCGCCAGACCAATGGTGGCTTTCTCGACGACTTCCCAATCGTTGTCGCTGCATGCTTTTTTTAACAGGGCGGCTTGTTTGGGATGACCTTGGTCAATGATACGACTGACCGCATTCAAGCGTTCCGAAACGTCTTTCATTTTGAGTTGGTCGGCGGGATCTTTCTCTTGGGCAAAGGCTGTGGTGACAAGAAGGAAGGCCGCACAAGAAATCGAGATACAAAAGCGCATGAATAGCTCCAATCCATCAGTTCGCGCTGATCCTAACAGTTTGACTGGGCTTTCGGGTGAGGTTTAGAGATTTGCCGGTCAAGCACAGTCTCTGCTGATTGACGGTGAGAATGGGCGTTCGGCCATCTGTTGCCGGTCGAGAAGGGTTCGATTCTTTTGTCTTTGATTCCAAACGGGAGTGAGTCACGCCGAGGGTATGACTTACTCCTAAATTCGCAGGTTCATTCACGAATTCATGGCCGGTCTTCTAAGGAATGACGACGAATCGAAGACCATTGGACCCTCGAATTACCGGACTTGTTTCATACATTTGGACGTAGAGGCGAGTGCCGGCGATGGCAGGATTTCTCCTTGTAATCCCTGCGATTGCGAAGGAACCGTTTCCGTCGGCGCCCAGGGTGGCCAAGAGCAGCAGGTTGATGGGGTCGACCGCCACCAGAAGGTCGGTGCCGAAAATGGGAATATCTCCTGGGGCCAGACTTGCGACAAGAGTACCGAGGGCGCCAGGGGTTGCTCCCGAGCAGTGAAGTCCTCCTTCCGTGTCATGGATATTGCCTAATTCTGGTGTCCAGCCGAGGCTCAAGGGTGGCGGATTCCCCGACGTTGAGGAATATGCTGTTACTGGAGTATCGCCAGATTCGTAGATGCGAACCTGTGTCTTGGTTCCACTGATGTTTTGGGGGGGGCCCAAGAGGAAGGTTGGATTACTGACGATAGCGAGGTCTGGGATGCCATCGCCGTTCATGTCGCCCATATCGCGGACGAGCATGAAATTGCCCGCGGGGCCGCGAGGGAAGGTTTTGAAGGCATTTCCGTTGACTCCCGAGAACAAGCGTACTTGGGCCTCGGCACCAATCCCTTCCGCTGCTGCTAAGTCGGCGATTCCGTCGCCACTGAGGTCGTTCACATGAACGAATTGTCGCCCGAGCCGACTTTGAGGCAAAGTGGCCTCGATGGTGTGAAGGTCTGATCCGTCGATTCCTGAGGTAATTCTAATCCTTCCCCTAAGACCGGTCATTGGGTTGAGGCGACCGGGTTCCCCGATGGTTAAGTCGTTGATGCCATCGTTGTTGATGTCTCCAGCGCTCCCGACAGCATAGCCAGTTTCTCCAAAATCGATGTCGCCATTGATGTCGAAAAGGAGAGCGCCATCGGATCCGGAGAAGACACGTGCTCGACCGCGTCTTTGCGTCATAGATGGGAAGGTGTAGTGGGGCTGCCCGACGATGAAATCATTGACCCCGTCGTTGTTCAGATCTGTGGCGTTGGCCACGCTGAAGCCCAAGTGGTCGTTTCCGCTTCCTTGAAGATTGAGCATGGTTGACCCGTCAATCCCGGAAAAGACCCGAACTAGACCTCCCCCAGTAAGACTTGAGAGGCGCGGCTCACCGATGACGAAATCGTCGAATCCGTCGTTGTTGAGGTCACCCAATCCAGCAACCGAGATGCCAGCGTTGGAGTAGGCGTCTAAGCCGAAAATCGTATGAATGATGCTTCCATCGTTGCCCGAATAGACTGTGGCGGAACCAGCATCGAATTGGAAGGTGTCGTCATTTGGGTGCCCGGTGATGATGTCGCCAAAGCCATCGCCATTGACATCGCCCGCTGGAGCGATGATAGGCCCGTTCTGAATGAATGCGAAGAATTCATTGCCAATGGGGATTGTGACGAGGATCTCGCCGTTCGCACCAGAACGAACTTCGAGGAGGCCAGCGTTGGACCCGGCGTTGGGGGCTTGAATGCTCACAGCGAAGTCTGGAATTCCGTCGTCGTTGGTATCGCCCACTTCGCTGATGGCGACTCTGTGGTCGTATTCGATGAAGAACTTGGTCGTCTGGGCAGATAGAGTGGCAGACAGAACGATGCAAGAAAGGAGGGTATAGAATCGCATTTTCGCGGGTTTCCTATTTGTTCGAGCGCGTGTGAAACTCGGAGGAGGTTGAGGACTCAAGACTGAGTGCAACTGATCCTCGGACTTCCCCCCTCCGAGTATCCGCTGAACAATCTCTGACCGCCGAACCCAAAAATTAGCATTGTCTTTTTATGGAGTCAAAGAAGTCCCAAATCGGGACGTAGTTTAATTGGGCGGAGTGAGGAAACAGGCCAGGAAAGATTAATTGTAGAAATTGGTGTTGTCCTGGGAATCGGCTACGTCCCAAGAAGTGAGCATGAAACAAAACACAAATATCGAAGAACTCCTCTCAGAGAGCGTTTGGCTCTCCAAGTTGGCGCAAAGCCTCGTTGGGAGAGACGAAGACGCTGAAGACTTGGTCCAGGAGACTTGGCTGACGGTTCTTCGGCGGCCAAAGGAGGAGTCTGCGATTGGCAGGGGACTTCTCAGAAGCATTGTGCGAAGTCGGCTTATGGACAGGCGTCGTCGCGAATCTGCTCGCCGGCGACGAGAGGAATGGAACGCTCACCCGGATGGGCAGGTGGTGTCGTCGAATAACGTCGAACGCATGGCAGTCCAAAAGCGCGTGGTCGAAGAAATCGCCCGCCTACCCGAGCCTTTGCAAGGTACGGTTATCCGCCGTTATCTTGATGGCTATTCTGTGGCCCAGATTGCCCGGGCCGACAAGGTTTCTGAGTCTGCGGTGCGGAAGCGGATTTACCGGGCTCTCGAAAATCTTCGGGTTCGCTTGGATGGGGAATGGGGCAGTCGGTCGGCTTGGGCTTTGGTTCTCTGCCCGTTTCTTCGGCCTCAAACGACAACTTTGACTTCAACAATGCTTGGGTTTTTTTGGGGGGGCATGAACATGAGCACGAAACTGAAATTCGGAATTGTCGTAGTTGCCATTTTCGCTTTATGGTCCGCCAGCTTTGTTTGGGAGGAAGAAGATTCGCTTTTGGTCGGGGAGCTTGGGGCAAAAAAGGAGTTGCAAGGTCACCAACCTCGGCGGGTTGACGACAAGGAATGGAAGGGGAAGACTGGCAGTACGTGCTTGAAGATCTTGAGCGTGTAGCAGAGCCGCACGACCGCAAAATCCCCGAGAAGGTTCAAAAGGAAGTCTACAAGCGAGATAAACACGCTTGTCGCTCATGTGGATGGACTCGTGAGAAATGGACGAAAGCGAATCCGCGTATACTTGAACTCCACCATCTCAAGCAACACGTTGACGGTGGGCACAATGTTCCAAAGAACCTAATCGTCATTTGCAGCCGGTGTCACGATGAGGTCCATGCCGGAAGGCTTGAGCTTCCCATGACGGAGGGATAACCCGGAGCGATTAGGAAAACTCGAGACTTGCAGAGATTCACTTTTCACACCGGTGGGATCTTGGAAGAGAATGTCGTTGCCCCCCCCCCCCAAATTCTTCATGAGTCTGCGTTCGCTGCGAGAGGTACGGTACGTGCCTCTCGCAGCGATCTGGGCTAACGTTCAATTAGAAATCAGGTGGTAAGTAGACTTCATACTTTAGCCTGGTAGAGTTCTTAGGCCTGACGAAGTCATGGCGAGAATCAGGCATGAAGAACCCCAACCCGAATTAGAGGTCATAATGAAGTTCTTACTCACCGGAATTACTTTGGCAATCGCAATCGCGGGTGCTTCGTTCGTTTCTTCTGCCGCTTCAGAATCTCGTGATGATAGAGTTCGGACTATCTCTGAGGAACCGAGTAAGCGGAACTTTCAGAACTATGGAATAGGGGGGCCTCTTAGACTGGTGGTGGTAAAAGACAAACCCTACCCGATTGCCGGAAATGAGTTCGGAGTTGTCTTTAGTTGTGCCGGTACTAGCTGGAGAGTGAAAAACGCCGGCGATATAGCCGTGATTCACCCCAACTCAGCCGGAATACTAAGTCCTGTTGGTCTCATTATTCCGGGAAAGTGGTCATTTCATGCGTGGGGGTCAAGTTCCGCTGTTCTCATGATCTACAGCTCTGATGTTGTTGAAGGGAAGACGCATCGCGAAGTAATAAAGAAGGTCGAGGAATTGGAGAAACGTGTTGATGAGCTCAAGGATGCCCTTCTCGAATCGAATGGCAAACTGACGGCGGCGGACGCGGCCCAGTTGACATACGATCGCATCAAGGACGTGTTGGAGAAGGAATACAAGACGAAGTTCGAATTCCTGGAAAAAGAGGTCAAACGACTAAAGGCGGCCATAGAATCCGACAAGGAAGACGACAAGTGATGCTGCGGGTGTCCGGGGGAGTCTTCTTTCAACTCGCTTGCGTAGTCGTCTCCCTTCTCACCTGTGTCGTTAGAACGCAAGCGCAGCAGCCGGATATATTGCGTAGCCCCTCTGCAAGTGAAGTAGTGCATGTGATTGAAAGTTGTGAGTCACTGTCCCCGGCGCAGTCTTCGCTGCTTTTCGAAGCATCCGGCGCGGAAGGCGAGTCTGGAATCACAACAGCGATCGCGAGGGCGGAAGCTGTCCGGCAGGCCGCGAGGCGCAATGGCGTCGATGGTTTATCGAATGTCCGAAAAGCGC
>WFTN01000014.1 GCA_015485455.1 Planctomycetota bacterium
CCCTCATTCAGGCGAAGGCGGCGAGACGTACCGAGGAGGAAATCATGGGACTTAGAATCCAAACCAATGTGGCGTCATTGAACGCACAAAGAAATCTCTCAGGAGCAAGCAAGGAACTTGCGGCATCTTTCCGCCGTTTGTCTACTGGGCTCCGTATCTCGACTGCTGCGGATGACGCCGCCGGCCTCGCTATTAGTGAGCGCTTGCGGGCACGAATTCGCAGCATTCAGCAGTCTGAAAGAAACGCCAACGATGGCATTTCTTTGGTACAGACTGCGGAAGGCGCATTAGATGAGGTGAATAGTATTCTCATCCGTATGCGAGAACTCTCCATTCAAGCTGCCAATGGCACCTTGGCCACGGAGGACCAAAATACTCTCAACGAAGAGTTTCAAGCGATCAAGAACGAAATTGACCGTATTGCGCAGGCAACCAGTTTCTCTGGTCTGGATCTGCTCAACGGAACAACTGCGGCCATTCGCTTGCAAATTGGCCCAGGGACGACAGCGGGTGTTGACACCTTGGATGTCTCTCTGGTGGCTACAACTGCCAGCAACTTGGGAATTGCAACTCTGGGTATAGGCGCGACCTACACCGATAAAACCGTGGCGATCGATGGCATTGACACAGCGATCAATTCTGTGACTCAATTGCGCGGTAGCTTGGGCGCTACTCAAAACCGTCTGGAAAGCACCATCGCTCAGTTGCAAATTGATGAAGAGAACCTGTCTGCAGCGGAATCTCGTATCCGTGATCTCGACATCGCGAAGGAAACAGCAAACCTGACCAGGGCTTCGATCCTACAGCAGGCGGCTATTTCCATTCTGCAACAGGCGAATGTTCAGCCTCAAAGCGCACTGTCTTTGCTGCAGGGTTAATCAAACACAGGACATCGGGGTGATTCCTAAGTTCCCCGCGATGCCCTTCACCTCCTCGGTGAGGTCGCTGGTTGCATGAAGATGCAATCAGCGGCCTATATACCCGGAAATTTTCGGGTATCAGAGGAAAAGCGTGACCATGTCAAGAATGGTCTCTCAGGAATGGCTGGATTCATCCGAAAATAGAGCAGGCCTCCATTTGGGGTCAGCAGTTTGTCCGGTCAGTAATAGGAGTATCTCATGGGGAGCATTAGTTTTGGCGGTCTCGCCACTGGGCTTGATACAGGAGCGATCATTCAACAGCTCTTGGCAATCGAAGCTCGGCCGCTTCAAAGACTTGAGAGCCAACGTCGCGACCTGGTGTCAAAACGAGGCCAGTTTGATACTTTTAAGGCGAAACTGAAGACGCTCTCCGACAGGTTTCAGAAGCTCAAGGATGACAACGATACACTGAGGCTCTTTAAGGGCAGCTCCACTGACGAAGAAGTCGTCAAGATATCGGCGGAAGGCGCAGCGGTACCAGGCCAGTTTGCGGTAACAGTGAATAGTTTGGCTAAGGCTCAAAGTTTAGGGTACACCTCACAGCTCGCTGACGCTGACACAGATACTTTCACCAAGAGCGGAGCCATTGATATTTCAATTGGCGGTGGCGCTGCTACGACGATCAATATCGATGTGGGTGATACACTTCAGGATGCTCGGGATAAGATCAATGCAGGGGACGCTGGTGTCCGGGCATCGATCATCAATGATGGCACTAACTTTCAGCTTGTGATCTCTTCGACAAAGACGGGAACCGACAACGCCTTTAGTTTGAGCGCGACCGGTTTTCAACCAGACGAAACGCCCTTTGCTAGTACTCCCCTTAATCTGAGTACTGCAGCGAACGCGTCTTTTGATATTGATGGTCTGTCCATTACCAGTCAAAGCAATAAAGTCACAGAAGCTGTGGAAGGTGTAACCTTCGAATTGGTGAACACGAGCGCTCCAGGAACAAGCGTAGACGTCTCCATCGCAAGAGACAACTCGGCCATTGGTGACAAGCTTGATGAAGTCGTTGAAGCGTACAATGATGTACTGAGTTTCATTGACGCTCAATCGGACAAGAGTGACATTGGCCTTCGGTCCATCAAGAATCAACTCAGGAACGCCGTGAGCACGACCTATGATCAAGCCGATTTCGGTTTTGTCGCTTTGGCCCAGGTTGGCATCAAGACGAACGCCGGTGGGCGTTTAGAACTTGATCGAGGCGATCTCGATACCGCTTTGGATAACAACTTTGAAGATGTCATCGAATTCTTCAATGGCAAAGCTGACGGATCTTTAGGGGGCATTGCTTCGGTCTTTGACACCGTCTTGAATGGCGATCCCAATGATCCAAGCATCAAAGGAATTCTTACGTCCGGTGAAGGGCTGCTTGCCGCTCGCCAAGAATCCCTATCTGCACGCATCCGATCGTTGGATCAACGCATCGACAATGGCGCTTTGCGACTAGAAAGAAAAGAAACAACTCTCACCCGAAGATTTGCTTCGTTTGAGGAACTCACTTCTCAGTATCAAGCACAGGGAAGTTTTCTCGCCGCCCAAGCGGCTCAGTTTTAGATAGATTTAATGGGCACATCTTTGGTGATGGCCTGAGGCGGGACCAAGAGGAAGGGCAAAGTTTTGGCACCAGTGAACGCAACACTCGAATATACGAAGAATGCCGTGATGACGGCTTCGAAGGCCAAGCTCATCGTCATGTTGTATGACGGAGCAATTCGCTTCGCGGAGCAAGCTCGTTTCAACGGCAATCGTGGCAACTACGCCGCCTGCGGCACAGCAATCAGCAATTGCTATAATATTGTTTCTGAGCTGAAAGTAGCTCTGGATCCTGAACCCGGCGGCGAGATTGGCAAAAAGATCACAGAAGATCTGTCTGCTCTTTATGCGTATGTCTTGGAGCAGCTCGTTGAAGCGAATGTCGAACGCAATATGGATAACATCGGCAACGTACTTGAGGTCCTCACGGTCCTAAAAGAAGGCTGGGATGGCGCGGCCCAACAGATCTGAGAAAAGGACCATTGCCGGAATGAACAACTACTCCATTACGCCGGACTTTTGGGAGAAGCTCTCCCAAGTCCGGACTGTCTCGAGGCTGACATTGAATGCCCTTGAAGACAATGATATCGACGAAGTCGAAAGGCTTTCGAAAGAGTCTGACGCCCTCATGGCGGAAATCAGGCCCGTTATCGTGGCTCGGGCCGAAGCGACGGAGCGCAATGAAGACGACCTCCTTCTGAAAGAGCTTCTTGTTGAACTTCAAAAGATGAATGATCGTATCTTGGAAGAGGTCATACTCCACCGAGACGCAACGAAGAAAGAACTTTGCACCATTCGCGAAAGCAAACTGCGCTTGGTGCACTACAAGAGTAATATCAAACCCGATCCAGCACTTTTGAACACACATAGCTAACTAACAATTCGGAATTCGGCTTATTCGCCAGTTTGCATCTGTTCTCTGCAGTCACGGCAGCGGAGAACAGTTGCAAACTGGCGAATCTGTTTGTGGGTCTTCCAAAATTTCTGTGTCCACCTTCCCAAGGGATGACGTCTTCATGGTAGGAGCTCATTGTGATGCCTAATTACCATGACCGTTTTCTTCGTAACGTTTTCTCAATCCCGGCTAAGGCGCTAGGCATCGTTCTTATCTCGCGTTTTTCTGAATTGACTGTTGAGCAGAATCGCAAAATTGACGACGCCAACCTCAATCAACTGGCCGACTATTTGGAACGCGTTTGTGTGGCCAAGACAGTTGCGGAAGTACTTCGGTCGTGTCACAGACGAAGTGAGAAAGCAATCATACCTTTGGCGTAATGGGCGGCATGGCAAAGGGCTTTGACATACCGCCCACAAACTCATGAACAAGCAGGGGCTGACTAGCGGTAATACTTCTCGGCGTACTCGCGGACCATGCGTTGCGTGGTGAAGTAGGGGGTGACCGTCTTGATGCTGTTGCGCATGCGGTCGATCCAGTTTTGGGGTAGTCCGTTTTCGTCGCGATCGTAGAAGAGCGGGACAATCTCGTTTTCTAAGATTGACATGAGACTCTCGGCATCTTCGGCGTCGATCTCTTCTTCCGGACGTTCGGACCAACCTTCGCCAATGGTCCAGCCATTGAGTGGGCTGGCGCCTTCTACCCACCAACCATCTTTGGTTGACAACGTCAGACCACCATTGGGGCAAACCTTCATACCGCTGGTGCCGCTGGCTTCCTTGGGAGGACGGGGTGTATTGAGCCAAACATCACAACCTTGGACCAAACGTCGGGCGACTCCGATGTCATAGTCTTCCAGGAGAACGACGCGCCCAAATAGGTCACTGTCGTTGGTGAACTCGATGACCTCTTGAAGTAGTTTCTTGCCGCCATCGTCCGCTGGGTGCGCTTTACCTGCAAGGATTATCTGCACTGGGCGTTCGCTATTGCCAAGGAGAGCTTTCAAACGGTCGATGTGCCTGAACAAGAGTGTTGCCCTTTTGTAAGTGGCAAAACGCCTGGCAAAGCCGATGGTGAGGGCATTTGAGTCAAGTCCAGTGATGCGCCCGACTAAAGTGTTGCGCTCGACGTTGCGAAGAATTAACTGCTGCTCTGCACGTCGTACAACTTCGTCCAATAGTCGGACTCGCTGGCGGCGTCTGGCCTCCCAAAGATCGTCGGCAGGAACATCGTCGATCTTGTCCCACATGTCTCGATCTTCGATACGGCTCACCCAGTCAGGGGATAAGTAATGAGAGAATACGCGGCGCATTTCCGGGCCGACCCAAACTCCGGTGTGAATGCCGTTTGTGACGTGGCCGATTGGCACATTCTCTTCTGAACTTTCTGGCCACATGCAGTTCCATTGGCGTCTAGAGACCTCACCGTGAAGTTTGCTGACACCATTGATGGAACCACTAAACCTAATCGCCAGAGAGGTCATTTCAAAGTCGCCATTGGCCTCGGTACCTGTTCGATGACCGAGCTCGAAGAACTCATCTGCGCTGAGTTGTAGTTTTTCTAATTGTGGGACGAAGTAGGGCTCCATCAGTTCCCGACGGAAGACTTCATGGCCGGCAGAAACCGGTGTATGGGTGGTAAATACGTTTGATGGTCGCAGGCGTTCTTGAGCATCTGGGAAACTGAGGCCTTCTTCTTCCATGAGACTAGCACAGCGTTCCAGAACCAAGAACGCACTGTGGCCTTCATTCATGTGGAAACGTTGTGGTTTGATATTGAGAGCCGATAGGGCTCGGACACCCCCCACTCCTAAGACAATTTCTTGGCGCAAGCGGGTGTCGCGGTCGGAATCATAGAGTTTGGAGGTGATGTTACGGTCTTCGTGCCAATTCTCTTTCAAATAGGAATCCAGAAGGAGCAAACTCGATCGGCCGACTTGGGCAACCCAAACCCGTAGTTTGACTTCTCGGTTCGGCAGGCGAACGGTCACTTTGAGGGGAGTACCGTCGTCATGCTCAATTTGCTTAATCGGAAGGTTGTGGCAGCCGTGCTCGTCGAAATGCTCGAGTTGCCAATTGTCCAAAGAGAATCGCTGGTGAAAGTACCCTTGACGATACAGAAGGCCAACACCGACGAATGGCAGCCCCAAGTCGCTGGCGCTCCTGACATGATCGCCAGCTAAAATACCTAAGCCCCCGGAATAAATTGGCAGGCTTTGGTGCATACCGAATTCCGCCGAGAAATAGGCCACCATCGGTGCCTGCTCTATGGAAAGATCGCTGGTGCCACGAACAGTGGGATTGAGCTTGAATCGCCCCCCTTCTTCTAAGTCTTGGCCCATGTGGTCATGGATCTCCCGTAATTCATCGCAGATCTCCTTCTGGACTGAAAGGGCCATCTTTTGGTCCTTGGTGAGGGAGCGGAGTAGCAGAATCGGGTTGTGGTTGACTTCGTTCCAAAGTCCGGGAGCCAAGCGAGAGAAGAATCTCCGGGCCTGAGCGTCGGTGTTCCACCAGAAGTTGTAGGCCAAGTCAAGAACAGGTTCGAGTGCTTCAGGAACCCAGGGTGCATGTCCGTATGTCTTCATCAATCACATTCCATTGTAGTTGGTTGCGGCGAGAGTAGGATATCAATGCCCAATCAGGTTGCCAGACCTTTGTCGGTCCGAGTCGTAATCCTACCTCGGAAGCAGCATCAAATTGGGACGGTCCCAATCCGTTCCCTGTTTCAGGAGTCGAATTTTGAAGGTTTCCCGCAATACACGTTTTACTATCGCCAAAGTCGTTTGGATTCTTGTTGCCATGAGCTTGATTTACCGGGGATTGTTCCCTTATTTCGGTCAAATTGAGTCTACAATGACCAAGGTCATCGTGTTGGTCCTGATATTGGCCATTGGCATTGGCAAAGGGATTTTTGTCATCAGTAAGAGCACGGCACGGACAGCTGCTTATGTGGCCCGTCGGCCTGAGCAAGACTGGATCTGGCTTAGTTTTCATCCGGTTCTTTATGTCTTGATTCCCGTCATGATCGCAGCAGGGCTCTTTGTTCGCCATCAGTATGGCGCAACCATGCCGGCGCTGATTGTGGGCCTCTATGGCTCGATTGGTTTGGCGCTCCTTGTGGGGGTCCGGGGTTTCATGAAAGTGACCAAGGGGATCTAAGACAAGATTCTGTTCCTGGGGCGGGCGTGACGGTCGATAAAGAGAAAAGCCTGGTACGAATGATCTTCGCACCAGGCTTTCGCTTTTAGGGGATTGACGTTGGCGAGGCTTCTTGCCAAGGCCTCTTGGACTCAACTATCCATCGATCTTTTCGACCTTGTAGGGATGGTCGCGCTTTTTCAGCACATTGACCGAAAGGATCTTGAATGGAAGGCCATTCTTGGAGACGTCGATCCCTTTGACGTGGGTGATCTCAATGCCTTTCAAGACCCGTCCGAAGACCGTATGGCGGCCGTTCAGGGGACCTGCAACGCCGGATGTGATGAAGAACTGGCTGCCTCCCGAGTCGGGCTGCCCTGCGGGCTTAGCCATGCTGATAGATCCGTGATAGTGCAAGCGGAAGTCATTGTCGGTATTGCACTCATCTTTGATCTTGTAGCCCGGACCACCACCTCCCGTGGATGTGGGATCGCCTCCTTGAATCATGAAGTTCTCAATACATCTGTGGAACTTCCCGTTGTCGTAGAAGTGCTTTTCCGCCAGGACGATGAAGTTGGCCACAGTGTTGGGTGCTTGGTCTTCAAAAAGCTCCAATGTCATGGTGCCTCGATCGGTAACGATTTCCACGATAGGAAGGTTATTCTTGAGGCGGGACTCATCCCGCAGTTTCATCTCCCGCGGCCAATCTTTGACATAGGCCGCTGCGAATTCCGCGGCGACGTTGAGTTTTTTCTTGTCTTTGTCTTCGCTGGCGTAAGGGAGACCCGCCAAAAAGGCCTCCTGGGCCTCCTTGAACTTGCTGGCATTCATCAAGGATGTGCCATGGGCATAGAAATTGTCGACTGTTGGCTGGGCGGCTACAGCGAGTCCCCGGGCCTCAGCACAGGCCTCAAATTGATAACCTTTCTCAAGATGCTCAGCGGCCAATTCTAAGTAGTGGGGTCGTTTCGTTTGTTCGTAGAGGATTTTGCAGTCTTGGGCCCGCATTTGGCGATCCATCCACAGGAAAACGGTGTCAGTGGCTCGGCGGTCTCGGAC
>WFTN01000015.1 GCA_015485455.1 Planctomycetota bacterium
GCCCAGGACTTCTTGAATTCTCCAGTCCCCCTTCCGCCCTTGAAGAAAAACTTCGTGGCGGTTGAGTCCGTCGATCGCAATAGCGTCAAAGTTTCGCCTGGAGTGGCCGCCATCGTCGACGGTGTTGAGCTCGATTTCGCCGACCTCATGTGGGTGCTCCTTGAAACCAACCTGGATACAATCGCCAACAACCTCATCGATATGAAGATGTGCGAGTTAGAAATGCAGCGGGCTGGACTCGAGCTTTCCCAAGAACAATTGGACGAAGAACTGGCAGAGATTTTGCCCCGCTTCGCTCCTAACAAGACTGCGGAACAGCTCATCGCGGATGGCTCCTTCACTCGGGATTACCTGATGCGAACAGCCAGGACTTCCCGCGGGTGGAAGGAGTTGATGTGGAAGGCGAAGAACGTCTCCGAGGAACAACGGACTTCCCAAGCCAACGGTTTTCTGCTTCGCCTCTACAAAGGCGAGTTGGTCAACCGTTACTCCATCATGATTCGTGGACGTAAACCCGCTCCCCCCAAAGGGGCGATTGCAGCCCTGAGTACCATCATCAAAGGCAAGAAGGTCACCTACAAAGTGCTGCCCTACGAAGCGATGAATTTCCTCCGAGGAGTCTTGCGGCCGACGACAGTCCTCCAGGGGCAACGTCAAATGGTCTCCAACTTCTTAGTAGAGCGAGCCAAGAACAATGCGGGAGTCATTGTTACCGATTCTGAAATCGAAGGCTACGTCCGAGAAATGCAAGAGAAGTTCAAGCCTCCTTTCAGCTGGAACATGGTCCTTCAAGCAAAGGGATTAACCCCCGACCAAGAACGTGTCCGCTGGCACAACGTGCAAGCATGGATTCGTACAACGAACGCAGATGTCTCATCGGAGAAGATCCAAGAATTCCGCAAGGCCCACGAAGCCCACTTCCGTTCACGGTATGTCAAAGTGAAGCATATCCTCATCAGTACCGTCGACATGTCCACTGGTCTCAGCAAAGGCGAAAATGTCGAAGAGAAGGCGAAAGCAAAAGCCGAGAGAATTTTGGAGCTCATCGAAGAAGGTGTTTCCTTTGACGATTTGTGCAAAAAATACTCCGACGATGCCACCAATGCCGCTTCTGGTGGACTTTTGCCCCAACCGGTCAAAGAGCTGGGCGGTTCTTACGACCGGGATTTCTCAAAAGCGGCCTGCAAGCTGAACAAGAAAGGTGAAATTACCGGCCCCGTCAAATCCGTCTTCGGCTGGCACATCATCATGGCAGATGAGGTGAGTCCACCCAAGAGTGGCCCAATTGACTTCTACGACCCCCGTTATGCCAACTGGATTCGTGATGAATACGAGTCTCACCAGATGACACTCTGGCTGCGCAAGCTTCATGACGAAGCAGAAATCACACTGACGCCTCGGGACGAACTCCTCAAAATCAAGCAAGCAAAGATCGAGCAGGTTGATCCGTAGAAAGTTCAGTAACCTCGATCCAAAATATCCAACACTAATTCACGGCGGGGCTCAATGAGCCCCGCCTTTTCATTGCGTCAACAGATATCGGCAACCTTCCCGTCAATGTTCCAAGCGACGATTGAAGAAAAACTCATCGAAGAAGGGCCACGAACTTCCAGCTTCTTGGTCGCCGCAAGTTTTCCTGATTTTTCGCTGTCCACCCATGGCCCAGTTGACGTCTTCATGTTTGGACACTCACCTCTCCGCTTTGATCTGCTCGATCGTCACGGAGATCCCCATGAAACAATTGCAGTTAGTCATTCTGATCGCCCTAGCCATGATTTCTCATAAGACAGTCTTGGCCCAATCCATGATCTTTACCACCAAAACTTTTGCTGCCACCCAAGGTGGTCCAGGAGGTGAATTCGAGAACAACGAACTTTTGGTCATTGATGGTCATTTGCTGGATGCCCGTCATTTCGTCCCCAACACCGCCCTTTCTACCATGCTGGGCGACGCCGACGGAGACTTCAACTTCAACGACTTTGACAAGAACATTGACGCCATTGCCCTAGCGACCAACTCACAAGCACCGAATATGACCGGACTTCTTCTGTCTGTAGATCAAACGATGGAAGTCATGGGCGGTACGGTTGTAGACGGCGACGTCTTTGCTATTGAAGCAGACGGGCAGATCAATGTGATCTATCCAGAAGTATTCTTTGCCACGGCAACCCAAACATCGACCATTGATGTGGATGCTTTTCATGAAGCAGCCGACGGGACGCTCTATTTTTCCTTCGCCAACGATGAGGTGACCACCTCCAATAGTTTGGCAACCCAGAACAACGGTGCTGCAAATCTGGATGAATCCACAGTCTTTATGATTCTTCCCGGCTCAACCATGGCCCAGATAGCCTTCACTAAGAACGATATCCTGCAGGTCGTTAGCACTGCCATGGGTACCACCTTTTCCACCATCGTCGACTTGACCGCTTTTGCCGCCGATCCAGCATCCCCAGGAGATTTCATTTTCGGCATTGGCTCAACCAACTCAGCAATCGAAGGCCGACTCTTTTCGACCGCAAACGGCGGATCATTCCCCCAACACTTTGGCAACGACATCAATTCCGCAACCCTCGGCTTCATCGACGAGGAAGTATTGGAAGGCATCGCCTTTCTGCCCACCGACAAGAACACCTTTCGGCTCTTTAGTCCCACAACAGTGCCATCTCCTGCGGGTACCCACAGCTATGCCGTGGAGGGAGCCACACCGTTTCAAATCGTACAGCTTTTTGCTTCCCACAGCGTCTTTCCTGCACCCTCAACCTTAACCGTTTCGAATATGAGTGGATTCCCCTATATCTACGTGAACCCTTCTGACCCTCTCTTTGGTATCTCTGTGCAAAGCCTCGATTTTTCTCGCTATGCCAGCAGCACCGGTGCGGCAACTATTACATTTGTCACCAACAATCTTCCAGTGGGGCTTAGAATCACAATGCAAGCGGTGGATGTGGCCACAAACACCATCTCCATGCCAGCTTCCGCCGGAATCTGAACAGGATTCAAAAGAAATTTAGAATCAGATGAAACCAATCACAAATTTAGGCGTCAGAGCTGAAGAAACCTCTTGGTGTGACAATACAGAATAGGTGCTCGAAAGTGGCGTGGCCTTCTTTCTCAATCTCGTGAGAATCCGATGCTCTGATAGCACTCTTGTCTGCAAAGTCGTCAATAGCGCGAGCTTGGGATTCATGTGATCGGCGCAACTCCGCAGCGAGCGTCCTTCGATAGCGAAATTCGAAGGCGCTCTTTCTTGTTGCAGCCGACCAGAATTACCTCTAAGATTTCAAGTGGAGCGTAACGAAGGGTCAAGAAATATGGCAAGAGCAGATCGGCTTTTCCTCATCTTAGCAATCGTGTTTATGGCCATTGCCGCTGGCACTTTTGGTCTTGTCTACGGTTCTAACGAAACCGACGAATTCGACGACACACCGATTGACTTAACAGAGGGGACCAACCTGGCTCATTCTGCCGTTTCCCGCAGTACCGGCCCAGGTCGGCGCGAAAATACAGGTCCAAAAAATGACAACGACAAACAGAGCGCGGATAAGCCAGTTGAGATCATAACCGAGGAAGGCACCATCGTCGGGACAGTCTTGGACCATGAAGGGGAGCCGCTTGCCGAGGTCGCCGTTTCCAGCAAGATGTTCTTCCCCTATGGCCAACTCAACTATGGTTTGATCCGAAAACACCAAGGTTCAGCGACTACCAATGAGGAAGGCCGATTCAGTATCGAAGTCCCCACCAACGGTCTTCACCGTGTCCGCTTTCGCCATTTGGCATTTGCTCCCCACATTGAAACGGATGTAGCTGCGGGGGCAGATCTCAAAGTACAACTCAAGGTGGGTGGTGCGATCAAGATCAAAGTCACAGCCCAGGAAACTGGCAAGGCTGTCGCAGGTGCCAAGATTACCCTGAAGCAACATAAAGGTGTGTGGTCCGAATCAGGAGTCAGCGACGAGACCGGAACAGCTCTTATCTACGGTATTTACGTCGGGGATATTTACGTCTCTCTTCAGGCCAAAGACTTCGTTCCTATCAAGGATCAATTGGTCAACATCGAACAGGGAAAAATCACAGAACTTGCAGTGACGATGGGAGCCGGCCGTGCCATTAAGGGCATCGTCACCAACAAAGAGGGTGAGTGGATTGCCAAGGCGACCATCAAAGTCGGAACAGAGACGGTCACCGGGGACGATTTCGGGCGTTTTCGGATTGGTGGTTTGGAGAAAAAGACTCAAAACATTCAAGTCTTTGCCGAAGGATACTTGACTCACAATCGTACCGTCGGTTTGGCCGGTAGCCGTGAAACTGCTGACCTGAAAATCGAATTGGACAAGGGTGGTACCCTCAACGTGACCGTCTTCGATGAGAAAGGCAGCGAAGTTCCCAACGTCGAAGTGAAGATTTTCGAGACATGGGGCGGTGACTATATGTACAGCTCCAACGACACCAGACTCAAAGCCACAACAGATGAGAACGGTCGAGCGACCATCTCCGGCATTCGACGGCAAAGCTGGAGTCAGTATCGCATTCGAGCCACGGCAAAAGGTTGGGCCGACACATTCTCCAAGAAGTTTAAGATCAAGACTGAACAGAAGGAAAAGGACTTCACACTCATCATGCGGAGCGGCGGCTTGGTCGCTGGCCAAGTCAACGGTGAGAACGGCGCCCCAATCAAGGGTGTCAAAATGACTCTTTCCCCCGCCAATGTCTACGAGTGGAACGACCAGGGCCAAGGCAATTCGAAGTACATGCTCACTGGTGAAGATGGCAAATTCTCCTTCAGCCAACTGTCTGAAGGGAAGTACCGTGTTTCTGCTACCGCAAGGGGATTCGCCACACAGTACAAACAAAACATCAAAGTCGTTGGATCGGCCAGCAACGAAGGGGTCGATTTCATTCTCAAAGGTGGTGGTATCGTCAAAGGGAGCGTCAAGACAGAAGATGGCAAACCCATCCCCGATGCGCGCATCACCATCAATAGCAACCGAAGCTGGGGACGGGGTAAGACCGATGCACAAGGCAACTATGAGATCACCAACTTAGGGGAAGGCCCCTACACAGCCTCCGCCCGGGCAGATGGGTTCTCTGTTGACACCAAGAAGAAAGTTTTCCCTGTCGAAGATGTTCTTGATTTTGAATTGCGACCCGATGGCTACGCTTGGGGTCAAGTCAAAGACAAGAAAACCAATAAGCCGGTTCCGCGCTATACAGTCAATCTCCAGAAACAGAGTGGTCGAGGAGAAAACAATTGGCGGACCTATCGTTCGATCTGGGTCCGTGATCGAGCTGGTAAATTCAAGATCTTCGCTCCAGACGGAACCTACAGGTTGGTCATCGTTTCTCCGGGGCACACAGAATACAAGAAGGATGCCGTGGCTATCTCTGTGACTGCTGAGCCTGAAGAGCTGGAGATCAAACTCACTCCCGGTGGAGCGGTGGAAGGATGGGTCAAGGACCAATTCGGGAATGGCGTCTCCCATACCGAGATTTACTATCGTGCGGCGAATGCCGACGAGAACACTAAGTTCTCTCGGTTGGGTCGCACAGAAACCGACGGCTACTTTTACGTCAATTCCTTAGAAACCGGCAACTACGAGTTTGCTTTCGAACGCAGAAACGTACTGCCCCTCATCTTACGCTCGCCAGTCAGTGTCTTCGCCGGGGAATTGGCCAACGTATCCCTCACAGCACGAAAGCCGAGTTTGGTTCGCATCTCCGCCGCCACCGAAGACGAAAAGAGAATCAATTGGACACAAGTTCGCATCTATGCTTTAGATGGCCAACCTATTGAGATGCGTCGCCGTGGATGGAGCAACAAGGGAGCAAACTACGAACTGCGCTACGAAAAGAGCACCTACATCAATCGCAGTCGTGTCCAGCTCATCACCGGGCTCCCTGGAGGGACCTATCGCATCACAGCTAGATACTCTAACTACCTACCCTTTGAAGATGAATTCAGTATTAAAGACGGTCGCGAAATCGAATTCGAGATCCTCTTTAAGAAGAAACCTAAGAAGAAAAAGCGAGTTCCCAGCCGTTGACCAAGTCCTTCAAACTCTATTCTGTCATCTTCTTCATTGGCTTGTGCTTCGCAGCTTGGTCGGCCTATCAATGGAAAGACACAGTCGACAATCGTTTTGATCTGGCAGAAAACCACCCGAAGAAGTATACCCCCCCTCCAGAAAAGAAAACTGACGCTCATTCCTACCATCGCCCGGGCCGTTTCGCCGCAATACGGGTGTTTCATGGCGAGGCGAACATAAGAAAACAGCCACAGCCTCTATTTTGGGCCAAAGGAAATCTTCTGGTGATTTCGAAAGTGAATTGGCAGAAACCTGACCTGGCCTATGAATGCAGCAAGATCTCCCGTGCCACCCTTCATCAGATGATCGATGATGTGGAGTTGCTTCCGAAAAGAGCCAAAGCCGACGACGATTTGGTGTTAACGCGCACCTTGGCCAATGGAACAAAAGCCATATACTACCTGCCTCAAGCCCAACTTAGAAAGTTCTTGAGCTCCTGGCTCAAGCCTAAGCCATGGAAACCTTATGTCCTGCAAGCACTGACGATTTTCGGAATTAAGAAAGAAGACGATGCGACTTATCCTCCCTGGCCTTTCCGGCGTTTGAACATGAAGAAGATCTTAAGTGAGAGCCCCGTGATGGTAGGAAAGCAGGAAACTGTTCGTCGCATCCAAAAATTGTATCGTCATCCCCAGTTTTATCGGCAAGGCAAGCTCTGCGGCTTCTTCAGCATTCTGGCACGAGTTGATCGATGATTTCCCCATGGCTCTTTGACAAGATCCTCAAGATAGGCATCATCATCGGGTGTTTTTGGCTTATAGGCACGGCCTTTTCAGTAGAGCCAGACGGACGGGGATTTGGGTCTCATGAGCAATTGGGTTTGGAACCCTGTGGTTATCTCAAGAGCCATGGGCATCCTTGCCCCACTTGCGGCATGACAACGTCTTTTGCCCACACCGTTCGGCTGCAGATCCCCAGTGCCCTCGCCGCCAATCCAGCAGGCACCCTCCTTTGCCTCCTGTGCTTGGTGCTCCCCGGGATACTCGTCCATTCTATGCTCACAGGAGAACCGGTTGGGCGCTTCTTCATAGGAAAGTGGACCGGGTATTGGATTTTCATAGCCCTCTTCATCTTCGGGGTATCATGGACTTACAAGATTCTCACTTATGGCTAACCGGCGGTTAGAGATCCGATTCACTACGAACAGTCTCTAAGATTCGAAGATACGAATCGAAACGATAGGCATCGATTTTGTCATCGTCCACCGCTTGTTTCACAGCGCAACCAATTTCGTGATCATGAGTACATGTTCGAAACTTGCAGGTCGACAAATAGGGGCGAAATTCGACGAACTGCCGCCCCACCTCCCATGGCTCCAAATCGATCAATCCGAATTCACGGATGCCCGGGGTATCAACAACGTAGCCCCCTATTTCCAGAGGAATCAAACTTGCGTGGGTTGTGGTGTGGCGCCCTTTCCCCGTGGCGTTTGATACTTGCTTTGACGTCAAAGATAAATTCGGTTGAATACGGGTCAAAAGAGCCGACTTGCCAACGCCACTCATGCCTGAGAACACAGAAATCCTATCGATGACGGCGGCAATAAGATCGTCGATGCCATGTCCGGAGATCGTGCTGGTCAAAAGCACACGATATCCCAGATCTCGGTAGAGATTCGCAATGGGATCCAAGTCTGACAATTCGACCAAGAGATCCACTTTGTTGAGAACGATGAGCGGTTCGAAGCCACCATGTTCCGCGGCAACGAGCATGCGGTCCAAAAGCCGGGGGTTGAGCTGGGGATTGGCTACCGCCAAGACCATCACTGCCTGATCGATATTGGCAGCAATAATCTGCCGAGAACGACCACCAGCCTTCCTGCGGGCTAGGTATGTTTTCCGTTCCTTCACCTCAACAACAACGTGGGGTGGCGTCTTGAGCCTCTCAACTACAACTTGATCCCCTACTGCCACGGGCCTTGAGAATTCCTTTTCATCGCGAAACAGCAGTCCACGCATGCGGCATTTGTGGATCTGGCCATCCGCGTCCACTTGGCACATCCGTGAATCAACTCGGATGACGCGGCCAGTAAAATGTTGTTCAGACGAATCTGAGGTCTTTTTCTTTCCCATAGCTGAACCATAGCCATTTTCAGGAGGCACAGCGAGGAAGGCTTGGCGACTTTCGACAGCTTTCTCCCCATGCTATCCTGAGTTCGCTGCAAAA
>WFTN01000016.1 GCA_015485455.1 Planctomycetota bacterium
TCGAGGAACTGATCGAGAGTTCCCTGCAATTCCAATTTGTAGGCGATGTCTACGAATGCCGTCGCGCTCTTTCTGCGGCCACGGCTTCGGGCAGAGCTATCGTCCAAGCCCGTCACCTCTACGCCACTTGCCGCTGAGAAATCGGTAATTTTCTGAACGAAATCATTGATCTCTTTGTCTTCTGGCAAGATCTTGACCCGCTCTTTCACCACCATTCGTTCGGTGAGGACATGATCTTCATGGTCACGAATCTTGCTGATCCGCATGTTCGCCTTTTGGTTCTCGCCTTTGAGTCTTTCGATCTTGGCTTCTTCCTCGCCGATGGCTGTGTAGTCCATGTAGACCACACCGGCACTTGAAAGGATCAAAGCGGAAGACACACCGATGATGATCCATGCCTTTTTCTTTGCATTTCTGATTGCGTTTAACACGATAATTCTCCCTCGGCCGGAGGCCTATTTTCCCCGGCGGGATTTGTTTGTTTTGCGTTCATCTTTGGTGGCGACTTCCTTCATCAACTTCTGACGAGCCTTCAAGGATTCCGCAGGGTCTTTCAGTTCGCAGAGCATGTCCATAGTCCAACCCTTCTTGGGCTCCACATCCTCTTGGAAAGTCTCTACGCTACCCATAGGGTCTGAGATCTCATTGTATCCCAAGGCGAACATTTGACTGCGCTTGAAGGCCCCGTGAAACAGGTTGTAGTGCTGGAGAGGATCCTGGTCTGCTAGAGTCAGGCCCTTCAGACTGAGAGTGCCACCACTCTTCTTGGCTTTCTGGCCCCGTCCCCGGCGAGCCGTGTTGGGAGGCGTGAACTTCAGCTCTTTGACCCACACCAAGTAGCCTTCATTTTTGTCGTTATCACCAGCGACAGTCAATTCCGCGAGCTCATCAAGTGTCTTGGTCATGAGAATGCGGCCAGCAGCGATTTGCTCGATAGTGGACACACGTTTCTTAAAGACGGATTTCTCGGCAATGAGCCGCTTCTCGTAGGCAAGCTGCGGACCTTTCTGAGCTAACTCTTGCTCTTGAGTTTCTCGCGCATTCGTCACCTCAGCTAACCAGACGAAGTGAACATATGCTGCCACGCTTCCAGCGGAAAGCACACAAATGAGACCACCAAGAATCGGCAACAGCAACACCAAAGGAGTGCGCTCGCGTTTCTTCATGTCTTGGGGAAGTAGGTTGATATTTATCATGATTTAGTTCTTCTGAATACGCGACGCGAGACCCATTGCAATGACCATTCCAGGTCCACCATTAGCGAGGAGATCGGCGTCGATATCATCGCTCACAGGAAGGTTTTCGAAAGGATTGAAGACGACACAGGGACGCTCAAAGATTCTCTCGAATGATTCGCGGAAGCAAGCTAACCTTGCCCCCCCACCAGAAAGAAAGATCTTGTCCGGAGATCTTCCGTGTTGGTTTTCGAAATAGTCAAATGACAATTGAATTTCGTTACCTAAGTCATCGATCGTTGGGAACACAGCGTCTTGCACCTGCCCCTCGTCGTCTCGCCCTGACCGTTTGACTTGCTCAGCATCCTCTGGCTCCAAACCAAGGCGTCTGGAAATCGCTTCGGTGAAGTCTTGGCCGCCAAAGTAAATTTCGCGGGTGAACTTGGATGTGCCATTTTGAATGATGTTGAGGCAAGTCTTAGAGCCGCCGACATCCACGAAGGCCACCACTTCAGCCTTTTCGCCATCCTCATCATCTTCGCCGCAGAAGCTTTGAACGAATTCATAGGCGTTGCCCAAAGCGATGGCATCGACGTCAATGATCTCGGGGGTGCATCCTGCTTTTTGCAAGATCTCAACATGATCCTCGATGACACTGTTCTTAACAGCCACCAGGATCACGTTGTCGTTCCCGCCGCCCCCAGATTCGTCTTCGAGCTTCTGGCAGTCGAGAGTGCCCTCGTCCAAACCGAAAGGAATGTACTTCTCCGCTTCGAAGATGATGGCGTTGCGCAATTCTTCTTCGCTCATGGGAACCATGCTCAGGTAGCGAATAATCACCATTTTGCCCGAGACAGAGCTCACAACGCGCTTGGGGTTGAATCCACCCTCTTTAATCAACGTGTTGATGGCGTTGATTTGCCCATCTCGGTCGTCTGACGGGAGGTCGATCTGGCCAAAGCCGGTCACCTCAATTCCTTTGCCGACCCGACTCAGCTCAACTGCCTTCACAGATGAGCTGCCGATATCGAGTCCGACAATACTTTTCTTTGGACTGAACATGATCTTGCTGCCTCTCCCCGTGTCTGGAGATATCTTTCAATACTGACGCGATACACTGCTAATCGTCCCGCGGCCGGATGTTTCTTTAGCTTAGAGCAAGATACATATAGGAAAGAATATGCAAGTCCGTGGGATTTCGAAGGTGCCCGGTTCGACGCAAGACGCAAACAGGGGCCAATGCCTCGCTTATGCTCTTGAAACCCCAGGGCAATTTCCCGGAGACTTGATCTGATTGAAGG
>WFTN01000017.1 GCA_015485455.1 Planctomycetota bacterium
AACTGCCATGATGTCGAGGATTGTCGCTTGGTGGACTTCTATGTTGATGAAGAAGTCGCTTGTTCCCCGCTTCGTGACATTGATCTTGATGTCCTGAGCATTCACGTTTACGCACAGGAGGCCAATGGCGACGACAGTCAAGATTTTCATCTTAGCGATCAACACGGAAGAACTCCTCTGGATCGGTGAGTGAGGCGGACTCCTCTTGGCTGTGTCTTTGAGAATATTCGGTCTTCCAACTGTCCGCGATTCGGCGGCCGGCAGCGGTGACGTAGCGTTCGCCTTTTTCTCCCAGAGTGTCGGACGTCAACAAAAAGCGGGCGAATTCCATACGGGCTTCGACGTGCTTGCCTTCCCGATAGAGTTTTTCAGCGCGGTTGAAGATTGGGAGAGAGGCCCCCAACTCCGTCTGCTTGGAGAGAATGTAGTCTCTCAAGATTTGGGCAACCTTGGGATTGCCTTTGGCATCCTCGATCCGCGCCAAACCTTCGTAGATGTCGACAGTCAGATTGATGTCACTTGTGGCTTCGAGGTTGGCCCGTAGTCTGGCACTTTCAAAAAATCGTGTCGCTTGAGCCAGGTCTCCTTCGTCAATAGCTCCGTCGCCGAATTGAACAAGCTCACGAGCAGAAAGGGAAGGGTCGACGCCCAGTTCGTCTAGTTCTGAGACTTCTTCTTCGACGGGCACTTCAGCAGTGATGCCACCCTTTAAGCCCACATAAGCTCCTGCGGCGACGGCGGCAAAGATCAGGACACCCAAGATCTTGAACAAGATTGCTTTCTTGTCGAATTTCTTCTCTTTGACCTCTTGGAGTTTGGTCTTCGTACCTTCAGCTTCACCGGACTCTTCAGAAGATGCTTCAGCTTCTTTTGCTTCCGCATCTGGCTTAGCTTGGGCTTCTTCCTTGGCCTTTGCTGTGTCTTTCGTTTTCTCTTCGGTCTTAGCCATGGTTTCGTTCGCTTGTGCTACTCGTTATTCCTTAACTTGCTGAGAGCAACGTTCATGCCGTTTCTTTTGTGTCTTATCGCTTCGGTGGAAGTTCTTGTTGGGGCATCACTTGTGACTGGCCGTTCGTAAACAGCGCAATCTTCAATCGATTCTGACGTGGTGGATTCAGACGGACTGTCTAACTTTCGAACAGTCGTCCCTTTGGAGGCCGTAGTCCCGCATTTTGTTGTAGAGAGTGCTACGGTTGATACCCAAGATGTTCGCCGACCGTGTGATATTGAAACGAGTTTCGTTGAGAACCATGCGTATGAGCTCGCTTTCCATGCCTCGGAGGCTCATGTCTTTGAGGTCTAAGGAGTCGACTTCGGAATGTTCTTCCATTTCTGTATCTGGAATGGTCAGGTGGCGTTTTTCAATTGCTTCACCGTCACAGACGATGGCGGCGTATTCGCAGACGTTACGCAGTTCTCGGATGTTCCCAGGCCAGGGATAGCGTGCCAAACGCTGGTGCGCTTCTGCCGAGAAGCCGCGAATGTTTTTTCCCATTTCATTGGCAAACTTTTCCAAGAAGTAGGAACAGAGTTCGGGGATGTCTTCGACGCGGTCACGCAATGGGGGGACGTGCACAGGGACGACGTTCAAGCGATAGAATAGGTCGGCCCGAAATCGGCTTTCACTGACCTCGTGGCGCAGGTCACGGTTGGTGGCGGCAATAATGCGAACATCGACCTCGATGTCGGTGACTCCGCCAACTCGCTTGATACGATTTTCTTGCAAAACACGAAGGAGTCTGGCTTGCAATCCTGGAGCCAATTCGCCTACTTCGTCTAAGAAGAGGGTGCCGCCATCTGCGGCGTCGAAAAGGCCTTTTTTGCCCGAAGCTAATGCTCCGGTGAAGGCTCCAGCTTCGTAGCCGAAGAGTTCGGCTTCCAGGAGGTTTTCCGTCAGGGTCGCACAGTTGATGGCCAAGAACGGCCCATCCTTGCGGGCTCCATCGTAGTGGATAGCACGGGCGATGAGCTCTTTACCTGTACCACTTTCTCCTTCGATGAGAACGGTAGCCTTTGGTGCTTGAATCACCAAGTCCAAGGATCGAAGCAGTGACATAAGAGGCTTACTGCTGCCGACGATGGGAGGACGTGCCAGAGGGTCACCGGAGTTGGAGTTTGTTTTCTTGCTTGACTGTGCCCGACGATCAGCCAGAGCTTTGCCAATGATGGCTGAGAGATGCCCGGAATATGCGGGCTTTTCTATTACATCTACGGCACCTCCATTCACGGCTTCCACAACATCTTGTATGGCAGGGTCTTGGGCACAAACCACACAAA
>WFTN01000018.1 GCA_015485455.1 Planctomycetota bacterium
GAAGAGCACAGGGGGCTAAGAGTGCTTCGCTTCTTCAGGTCTGCTGACTACAAGAGTCCTGTTGATGTGCATGATCCCATCTGCGAATCGTATTTCGAGAGTTTAGTTCGACAATTTCAACCAGATGTGATGCACCTGCATCACTGGGTCCATCTCAGCACAGACTTAGTGGCCATTGCCGCGCGCAATGGTGTTCCGGCAGTCATCACTTTACACGATTACTGGACCACTTGTTCCTTGTTCTTTCGGTTGCCCAATAACGAAGAATTCTGCGAGAAATCAGAGAGCAAAGAGAACTGCCTTCCTTGTTTGCGCCAGCATCGCCCCATGGAAGAGGGGGAACTCAACTACTCATTAGACATGAGATTCCGTTCTTTGATGAGTGAATTATTATTCAGTTCCGTCATTCTAATTTCAGGGAAACGGCAGTTAGAGAACATCGTTAGGTTTGGGCGTTTTCCTCGGTCCGTCTTCGAAAAAATACGGCTGCTCCCCATCGGTGTGGTGCCGACGCAATTCTCTGCCAACAAATCGTTTGAGAAGCGTGACGACGACATCATCACCGTCGGGCATTGGGGTAACCTCTCCGCCATCAAAGGGCTAAAAATATTGGTCCAAGCAGCGGCGAAATCTCCATATGCAAGACGGATCAAATTGAAGCTCATCGGCGAGATTAAGGACGGCAATTTACTTGCAAGCTTGCATGAAGGGGCTGGAGCCGCGAGAATCGAATTACTTGGCCCTTATAAGGCCGAGTCGCTACCTGAACTCATTGCTGATGTCGATATTGGAGTTTTTCCTTCTTTGTGTGAGGAAACCCATTCTATTGTCTTGGATGAGGCACTCTTGGCTGGAATGCCCGTTATTGTGAGTGACCGAGGTGCCATGGCTGCCCGTGTGGGCGACCGGGGGCTCGTGGTTCCTGCCAATGACGTGGCTGCTCTGACCGAGGCGCTGGATGTTATGATGGATCAACAAGCTCGGGCCCAGTTTGCTCAAGGATCTTACGGCGATGTCGTTGATTCCGGGACCTATGCCAAACAAATCGAGGAGATCTATCTTGGGCTTGGTCCACCAGCGGTTGATTTGCCGGTTCCCGATTTGGGACGAGATCGATTGGAGTATCGAAATCGGCGATTTTTCGAGGTAGGCCGGTTTGCCTTGGCTGCTGAAGGTCAAAGGCACACAATTGAAGCAGCGATTCAAGGGGACCCGGTTGCCTTGGAGGCGTTGCGCCAACAAAATATCACCTTGGCCACACGAATTGAGGCTCTGCTAGAAGCCACGAAAGAAGACAATCATGACGACTGAACCACGGGTGTCGATCATCATCCGAACATTCAATCGACCCAAAATGCTCCGGCGAGCCCTCGAGTCCGTTGGCCGCCAAACATACAAGAATATCGAAGCTGTTGTCATCAATGACGCAGGCTGCGATGTTCAAGACGTGGTTGATGAATTCAGTGCGAATTTTGACATCATCTATCTGAATTATCCCGTGGACAAAAAGCCAGGTCGCTGTCGAGCCGCCAATGAAGGAATCGCTCAGTCAACCGGCGAGTGGATCTGCTATCTCGACGACGATGATTTTTATTATCCTGACCATGTTCAAGTCCTTATGCACGAAGCCAAAAGGACCGGTGCTATGGTGCTTTACACGGATGCTAATCGGGGCACGGAAGAGCCCGGGGAAGAATCCGGCGATTACGTCATCACTGCTGTGGGCGAAGGACCATCAGAAGACTTCTCCCGAGCAGGTTTCTACTGCGGTTGCTACATCCATTTGGTCACTTTTTGTCATCACCGCAAGCTTTTCGAGCAACAGGGCGGGTTCGACGAACATCTTCCTGTCCTGGAAGATCTTGATCTCTTCTTTCGCTACGCCTTCGATCACGAATTTCACCATATCAAGCAAAAGACTGCCCAATTCCAGATTCGAACCGATGACACCAACGCGGTGACATCCATGCGCCGGGAGTTTGCTGAAACTCATGAACTCTTGTGCAAGAAATATCTTCACACGGCCGTTGGGGACATGATGGTTCTGATTCAGGAGGGGCGAGGGCGCCTCATTGGAACCGCCGCTGTGGTTGAAGATCTCTTGGTTCGCATTGCCAATTTGGAGCAACGTATCAATCAGTTGGAACAAAAGGGCTGATGACGAAACCCTACTTTCGACAGTGGGAGCCTCTCCTGCCACCCACTGGGCCCGTCTGTGGTCCTTTAGTGGTGGTTTCACCTCACCCAGACGATGAAGTCATTGGGGCCGGTGGCCTCATCATGGGCCATAAATTAGCCAATGAAGCGGTCACTGTTGCAGTTATGACCAATGGTAGGCTTGGCGATCCGGGAGGGGATCAAAGTGACGAATATGTTGCCAGGCGCGAAGCGGAGTGCTTAGCCGCCGCTCGTTTTCTGGGTAGCAAGGACACAAGATTCTTGGGGTTTGAGGATGGGTCTCTTGCGCCCATTTACCAGGCTGATCCCGAAAGTGGCGTCGAGAAACTTTCACAGGTGCTGGCTGGGGCGGAGGGAAAGACTCTGGCAATCCCATCGCCTTTTGAGTTGCACCCAGATCACAAGGCTGCATTCTTATTTGGATTTGATGCCTGGACCGCCCGGGGCCGCCAAGAAAAACTCATTCTCTATGAGGTTGGTTCTTTGATGCCCTGCAATTTCCTCTTGGACATCACCGTTTTGGGTGACCAAAAAGATCAGGCACTCGCTTGTTATGAAAGCCAACTGATGCATCACGACATCTTAGGGAAGGTGCGAGCCTTGGATGTGGCCCGCTGTGCCAACATTCCCGATGACGCTGTCCTTCGCTGTGAAGGTTACCTCCAAGTGAGGGCAGAATCCGCCGATACATTCAAGACCATGGTAGACGATCTATTAAGCGTTACCGACGGCATGAAACCAGGACCTTCCCATGACTGAACAAAAAGAGATAATTCCCCAGGCAACGCCTCAGGAGGCGGAGAAAGCCCGGAAACTCTACCTGAATCAGGATTCCAGGATAGGCCGGGCCACGACGGCCGCGGTGATGACGTCTTTCAATAAAATCAAGGACGTGCGCCTGAACTTGGAAGCGATTCGCAAACAGACCATTAAGTTCGACGAAGTGATCGTCGTGGACAATCATTCAAGTGACGGGACCCAAGCGATGATTCGGGGCGAGTTTCCCGAGGTTCACTTCATTGAGATGCCCAATTCCAACTACGGGGCGTGTGAGACTTTCAACATCGGATTTGGCAATGCGACGACCCAATTTGTCGCGATTCTCGATGATGACATCATCATGCCCACCGATTGGGTCGAGAAGATGTTGGCGAAATTCGTCACTGAGCCCGACACCACTGGTTTTATCTCCAGTCGTGTGGTCGAACCAGAAATGCCTGACTGGTATAAGAACGACCCTACAGTGAACACCGAACGCTACATGTCGACGTTTCGTGGTTGTGCAACCATGGCTAGACGCGATGTCTTGAAGGCTGCCGGTTACTATGACGTGCGGTTTTTCATTTATGGCAACGAGAGGGATCTTTCTTGCCGTGTGATGAATCTGGGGTTCCGTATTCTCCAATATCCAGATGTGGTGGTTAAGCACGGTACGCCATTTGGCATGAAGAAGGGGCCGAGAAGCCTCTACTATCATGTGCGTAACCTTTGGCTCTATTTGTTCAAGAATGTCGGTTGGTTGGCCATCCTTGGGTTTGTCTTCGCCATGGTCACCAAGCCTCTTCGCAAGAAGAAATCTGAGAGCGAAGTGACTGCTGATGCGGTGGGTTCCATTGGTGGCGCAGCTCTTATTGGTGACACCAAAGGAGGATTGTGGATTTGCATCAAGGCGACTTTGAATGCGATTTGCCTCCTTCCCTATTGTCTCAAACATCGGAAAGTGTGCACCCATGAAGACTGTTCACTCCCGACTCACTGATATGGGCCTGGCGGTCTTTTGCGGCTAAATCTAACGATGGGTCAGCAGCTCGAAAGCAAATGGCCTTTACTAATCTTCTCCGCCTCGTAGGATTAGGCCATGGCAAATGGTGAGATACAAGGATCAGGTGGGGAAAGCGTCGCTGTTGTTCTTGTCAATTTTAATGGTGGCGATCTCACATTTTCATGCCTGAAGCACCTCGGCAAGAGTTCTTTGTCGCCAACAATCACCATCATCATTGATAATGCCTCCACCGACGGCTCTGCTGATTTCCTGCGTTCGATTCGATCGCCTGAGCTGGAGGTCATTTGTAACCGCGAAAACTTGGGATTTGCCAAGGCATGTAATCAGGGGATTCGCCGGGCTCTTGAGCTTTCAGTCGATTTTGTCTTTCTGCTCAACAACGATGCGCGCCTGGCTCCTGATGCTCTCAAGTATCTGCTAGATGCCGCTTCTCAGCATCCCAATGCAGGTCTCCTCGGGGGGAAGATCTTCTTAGATGACGGACCCAAGCTTTGGTGCGCCGGGGTCAATGTGGGCTTTTTCCCCAATCTTCAGGACTTGCGGGGATTCGGCAAGTTCGATGTGGGGCAGTTCGACCGGGAGGAGAAAGTAGGGGCTTTGACAGGGTGCGGCCTCCTTCTGCGCCGGCCATTCCTCGAAGCTGGCGGACTTTTTGACGAAGATTTCTTTGTCTATGTCGAAGATCTTGAGCTTTCTATTCGTGGTAAGAAAATGGGATGGGATTGCCTTTATGTCCCCAAGGCTGAGCTGTTTCACGCCGCCGGCTCGACGTCAGGGCGTGGATATGGGCCTTGGCGCAAATATATGGTGGCCTACAATTTAGTCTTGTTCTTGAAGAAACAGGGGAGCTGGGCCCTTTGGGGGGCTTTTCTGCTGTTGGATGTCCTGTGCTGGCCTCTTGTGCTTGTTGCCGGTATCCTAAGAGGACGTACCAAGGGAGTTCTGGCCAAGGGGTTGGGACTCATTCATGGCTTATTTGGATTTCAACCCCGCCCACCACGCAGCAGTTCTGAATGAAGATACTCACGGTTGTTCATCGCTTTTTACCTCGCCACCATACCGGTGCCGAACTCTATAGCTACCGTTTGGCCCAACGTTTAGCTCTAGAGCATGACGTCACCGTGTTTGCTGCCGATGACGATCTCATGCGTCGCAATTACAGCCGTGAAATAACGGATGTGGATGGCCTGCGGGTGATCACCGTGCAAAATCATCGCAAGTATGCCAACTTTGCCCATAGCTATGCCGACCCCTCGATGGAGAAGCTCTTTGCGCGCGTATTGCAAGTGGAGCAACCTGACATTGTTCATTTTCAACATCTCCTCCATCACAGTTTGAACTATGGCGCCATTGCCCAGTCCTTTGGGGTACCTAGCGTCATGACTTTGCACGAGTACTGGTTGCTTTGTGCTAGGAATGGCCAACTCTTCGATGCTGATGAGAATCGTTGCGATGGGCCAGGGCTTGAGAAGTGCTCTTCTTGTATGTCGCGATTCATGTGGGGGAGATCAAATGTTGATGTTTGGATGCTACGGGGAATCTTGGGAGTGAAGAAACTCACCGGCATGAACCTGAAAGCGACAGCGCGGAAACTGCGTCTTCGTCGTTTGTCAGATACCACTTTTGTGCCAGCAGAAAGCCAAATCGAAAAAATGAAGAAGGGCCTCTTGCTCAGGGAGGCCAGTGTTCGGGATCTATTGGAAAGCGTGGATTGTTTGATCGCACCTTCTCGCTTCTTGAGAGATCGTTTCTTGGAGTTCGGAGTGGATGCTGATTGTATCGTTCATTCCGACTATGGCACAGAGATGCGTGATTTCCGCAATCTCACCAAGACACCCCACGGCGATGGACCATTGCGTATTGGCTTTTTGGGTTCGATGCAACCGGTGAAAGGTGTGCATGTCCTTTTAGAGGCTCTTGGGCACTTGGAATCCGATTCTTTTGAAGCTGAACTCTATGGCGACATTGAAGCGAAACCGGAATATGTTCAGAAATTGGGTGATTCCTTTGGCCAGAGTGTCCGTCTCAAGGGCAAAGCACCTGCCAAGGACATTCCTCGAATCCTCTCGAGCTTGGATGTCTTGGTCGTGCCATCGATTTGGTGGGAAAACTCACCTTTGGTCATCCATGAAGCGTTTGCTGCTGGCGTGCCGGTTGTTTGCTCGGATGTAGGTGGCATGAGTGAGTTGATTGAGCACGGCAAGTCAGGCTTTCATTTCAAAGCTGGTTCAGCAATCGACTTGGCTGCTTGTCTGTCTCAGTTGTCAGGGAATAGAAAAATTCTTGCCGAATTCAGAAGTGGCATTCCAATTCTCAAAGACATGAAAACGGACGCTGCGTTTCACGACCAACTCTTCGAGGCTATCCTCAGCCACTACGAAGAGCTAGAGCAGTCCGCCATTGATGATGAAGAAAATGACGTCCTCCAATGGATCGCGGACCACCCAGATCCCTAACCCCGACTCATTCATGAGATTGTGGGCGGGGTGTGAGAAAATGCCTCCCAAGGAAAGCTCAGCACAACGGCTTATTCTGAAGACTTTCTCACAACCCAACAGGGCCAGAGGTAGCAGAGTGTTTGTGATCAAAGAAGTCCCTCGCTGCTACCACGCGGGCGTGAGAGGCGGCTGATCCGGAGTAATGGTTTGATGGTGCTACAAGAGATTGGACCTGACATCCGCGGCCGTTGGCATCGTTGACTTAGACTGAATATTTTCCGGGCCATGTCCCCATGAAATGACGTCTTGATGGTAGGAGCTCATTGTGATGCCTACCAACCATGATCGTTTTCTTCGCAACGTTTTCTCAACTCCAGTTCATGTTGCCGCTGTGCTGGTGACCTTCTTAGGTCAACAATTTGCTCTGGACCACGATCTCTCCACATTGGAGCTTGTCCCAGGGAATTTCGTTGACTCAGAACATCTCAGGCACGAAGTGGACTTCCTCTTCAAAGTGAAGAAGTTTGGCGGTGGGTCTGTCTACATTTACGTCTTGATGGAACATCAAAGCACCCCGTTCGCTATGATGCCTGTGAGGTTATTTCGCTATGTGGCCAAGATTTTTGAATCCCAGGGAGTGGAAGACAGGTCCCGC
>WFTN01000019.1 GCA_015485455.1 Planctomycetota bacterium
ACCAAGTTCACGGCAGAGTTCGAAGAGATCCTGAATGACAACGGTGTCAAGTTGGTAAAGATTCCAGCACGATCGCCAAACTGTAATCCGCACGCTGAGAGATTTGTGAAAAGCATCAAGACTGAGTGCTTAGGCAAGATGATTTTCTTTGGACGAAAATCACTCGACAAAGCCATCAAGAATTTCATCGAGCATTACAATGTCGAGAGGAATCACCAGGGCATCGGCAACGAACTCATCGACGCCAAAGTGATACCTACCGAAGGAAAGATCATTCGCGATGAGCGACTCGGCGGATTGCTGCCCTACTATCGTCGCGCCGCCTGAAGCTGTCGGCGTCGCCATTTTCCCTGTCCATCTTGCGCCCGTGGTCCGTCGACATTCCTGATGTTCACGAGCTGCTTCCCGGTCAACCAAGCAATGTCGGCGCATATCACGAAAACTGATCTTCCTGATTCTGTCCAAAGATCAACTCCGAATCAGGAATCGAGGTCGGCTGACTTTTTGCACGCTACGGGCTTCGATCAAGGTGCAAGGAGACTCAAAAAACGGAAGCCATGCTGGCCTGCAACATCCTCAAGAAGATGTTCGCAGCCGGGCGACCACATTTTGTTAAGATTGCGTGCTGAAATGGGCAGTTGGCGCTACTGCTGTGGTCCCAGGTTGATCTATGCAACACCACCGCACACCATCGCCCCTAAATATCATTCAACTCGACGTCGCGATAGATTTCAATAACTTGTTTCGTCTCAAAGTTGTCGCCCGAGCCTATCTGCAATTCATAGGTTCCTGGAGTAACTGACGAGAAATGAAATTCACCATTGTGAATGACCGTCGTTGGCTTGAAATATCGCCTTTCCATTGACACGACCCGGGTCTCTTGGTCAAATCCTGCAACTCGAACAGGGAATAATCTCACGCTCTTGCCGTTGTATTGACTTGCGGCTGCACTCTCGAGTTTTCCGTACGCCATGAATCCAGAAGCAACACTAAGCCTTATTGGCGCAGATTGCTCCAAATCGTCAGCGCTCACTTCAGTCCATCCGGACGGTTGAAATCCAGGAACAATGACCTTCACCCGCAAGTCTTCAACCGGAAAAGCCATCGGGTTAACCAGCTCTCTCGTCCTCTTTTTGTCGATCGACTTAGTCGACTCATAGATGACCATTCCTCGTTTTAACTCATTGCCATTTTGGTCGAAAACCAGGAGTCTGAACTTGGATCTTTTTAGTAGCCGGATTTGATATTCTTGCAAATTCGCGGTGATTTCTAATGGGGCGGCCATGTCCCTCTTGAGTTCTGTTCCCCTTATTGTGTAGCGATACTCTTGATCCGCTTGAACCCAAAAAGACGCTTGACCTTTGGCATTTGTTCTTGCACTTTGCTCTCTCGACAGACCGCCATGCAAAATGATTCTAAGGCCTGCCAATGGTGCCCGTTCTTTGTCGATCAAACGCATGGAAAGACGAGATCCTGGCTCGAGAGTTATTGGCGTATTCCGTCCGGGGCGGGCCGGAAGAACCAGCTCCTTGCTGGAAAAGCCGTCTGCGGTGATTTCGAGTCGCCAACTGTTGCCAAAGATTTTACCCAAATTGAGCTGACCTAACTCATCGCTTCTAAGTTTGGGGAATTCTCTCCGAAGCCAGAAAAGCGGCAGAGTTCCTTCTTGTGGAATTCTCTCGACAATGGCATCCGGAATCGGAACTCCGGTTTTGGCGTTCGTGAGGGTTGCTTTCCACTCCTTCGCTTCAGGAAGCGCGCGAGCCCACAGACCTCGTGCAAGCTGATCCCAATTGATAGGAGCAAACACGCCGAAACTCCCATTAGTGTCTCGAACCACCAGTCGATGAGGGCTGCTTGGTAGTCCATGCGAAGTCGTCGATGGATCAGTTAAGCTGCATACATTTTGTCCCAAGCGACCCGGGACCAATATGAAACGACCGTCTTGGTCGCACACCCCACTCGCGATTGCAGTGTATTGGTTGACAAGAAAAACGTCTGCACCATGCGCGGCTTCACCATTCTGCCGGCTGAGCAATCCGCCCGGACAACCTTTCCTCAAGAGTTCGACGGTTCGGATTTCTTGGTGGCCAAGCTGAAGCGTTTCCAATCTTCCGACAGCAGCACGAGCATAATCTGGTGCTACAAAATGCACCGTGTAGCCCGGGAAGTCACGAAATCGTGTATTCGGGTCGATCGGAACGGGAATATGTGTCACACCATTAATGTCGCAGGGAATTCGAACAGAAACATTCCGGTAACAAACAACAGCCTCTGCAGTTGGTATCGGATTTCTGGTCCATGCATTTACCACCCGGATCGGCATAGGCTGCATGCCACCCAATTGGACGAGTGTGTCGTTCTTGTAAATTTTGACGAGGATCGGATTGCTTAGAGCGCTTAACTTGACTGCTATCTTCGTTGGTAAGAGCAGAGCCTCATCGAATTCCCAGACATTTTCAGAAATCAAATTGGCAAGAATCGGACGAGGTGCCTGAAAGTCCTGCGGAAGAGCCGTGATAGACGAAATGGCGTTGGTGGGAATCCCGGTCGTCCTGACGCGCAAATTGGAATGGATATTGACATTTTTAATTATGTCTCGTTGCCGAGTATTTTGCCGCCATTCACTTTTCCCTCCCAGGCCCAAGACCGTGGCTCGCAGCATGTAAGACCCATGAACTGGGACCCGTAGACTCACTTCAGCTGGAACGACCACAGATTCAGATACTACGACATCAAATTGCGCAGGCATGAAATCGGGGAGTCCTTTCTGCATGTCAAGCACCGAAAATGTGTAAAGGGGTGCCACGCTAATCTCCACAACTTGCCCGTCTATTGCCACACCGTTCCGATTCACCCGGAGTGAAAAATTTATCCTCGGTAAAGTTGAATCTTGCTTTGTGTTGTGGTCGCTGTGTTTCTTTTCTGGCTTCGTTGACGTCATTGTCAACTGGCTGTCATTTAAGGGAACAATTGCTTGATTTGCTTGATTTGCTTGATTGTCGTGCTCGTACGCGGCTCCATTTTCGAGTGTAGGATTTTCATCCTCTTGACCAATAAAAAAACCGAGCCACAAAATCAATATGAGTAAGGGTACAATTCCTATAAAAACGCGACGGTTCATTGGAACACTATCCTTTGGCCAAAAGCAGAAAAAGTTGCGGCTACCAAGATCCCACTAATCTAGGCAGCGCGCAAGGCTTGAACACCCTTAAGTCGTGACGACAAGCTCCGCATCGCCGGTTAAAGTCTGACCGGTTGCCGATGCCGATCCCGCGAGAGTATACGTTCCGGCGCCAATGACAATGCAGACGGCCATTGAGATTTTCCCCTTACTGTCTGCCGTCAACGTTACCCCGGGAAAGCTATGAACAATATTGCCCCCACTGTCCTTGATAGTTCCACTAATCTCGTAGGTCGCATTCGGATACAAATTACAGAGCGTGATCGTAAAGTTACTGCATCCGGGAGGGGATTCCTTTACCGAACTCGGAAGGCCAATTGTCAAACCGCCTTGCGCCAATAGGCCGTTCGTCATGCAAAGTGCGAGCAGTGAAATCGAAAGTAAACGCTTTATGAACAATATCTCCTACGACGGTCAATTTCATAGTGGCTCTGCCCCTTAGGGATCAAGTCCAGTGGGATTATCCCGGTTTCCGTTGAAAGTCAGCGAGCCGAGCAACAGTCAATGATCCTATGCGCTGGCTTTCTTGTTGTCGAGGGTTTCCAATAATTTCACCAGCTCCGGTATTCTCTTATACCCTCTGACCCTCCTGAACTTCCTCTCAGCATAGAGCAGCATGCTCGATGCCCAACGCAACGCCATGTCAGCCCTCTTTCAATCAAGTCAGCAAGTAGCGCCTTGACCACGGAACTGTTCTCGGTGGCCCCGTCCCAGATTCCAAGGATGTGCTTTTTGCCCTCTGAGTCCACTCCTACGGCCACGACAAGCAAATAGTCCTGGAACCCGACACCGTCAATC
>WFTN01000020.1 GCA_015485455.1 Planctomycetota bacterium
CTTCGTCGGGAAATTGCTTGATGCGTGGGCGGCTTTTGCCTTTCTTGGGCCAGTAGACGCGGTTCTCCTGTTTCAACCGCTCGAATTCGGGTTCAGTCGCCCCCCAACACCTACCTGTCGGGGGTTTCAACTTAACGCCAGCGGGCGAGACAATGGTATAGACCTGATTGTCCCTGTGACCTTGAGCGGAGAAAGGAACTGATGTCCAAGGTCCACGCGGATCATCGTCAGGATTCGAATACCCGCTCTCGGAGGGCAACAAAAGATTTCGCCGGAGCTTCCATGTATCCTTCAAACATTTTGAGTACACCAAAATGTGGTCAACGCTTGGAGAAAGGACCGCCCTGTTCTCACGCGAAGTCCTTTTTTGCCATTCAATCTGCCCGACAAAGCTGTCGAGTCCGAAAATCTCGTCAAAGATACACTTGGCGCGATGCACTTCGTTGTCGTCCAAGGTAATCCAGATACTGCCATCATCGGCCAGCAACTCATGCAGCAGCCGTAGCCTCGGCCACATCATCGCGCACCACTTGTCGTGGCGCAGGCCGTCTTCGATCCCAATGGGATTGTCGTTTAGCCATTCCTTGATCATCGGCGCGTTCACGTTGTCGTTGTAGCTCCAGCCCTCGTTGCCGGTGTTGTAGGGCGGGTCGATAAAGATGCAGTCCACCTTGCCCGCATAGATCGGCATGAGCGCCTTCAGCGCCTTCAGGTTGTCGCCTTGGATGATCAGGTTGCCGTCCAGCGCAACGTCGCCAATCCCCTTCTCCGGGTGCGGCACCAACGGGTGGAACGGCACCGAAAGATGGTGGTTGTAGACAAATTCCTTACCCTTGAAGCTCAACTCGGTCATGCACCGCCCCCGCTGACGTCTGAATTTGAAAACAAGTCATCCGGCGAGCGCTTCGGACTGTGTTGCACGGAAAAGCGTGTCTTGGCCCATTGAACCTCAAACCGGTTCATCTTGGTGTCTAGCCTGCGGGACTTGGCCTCGGCGCGCAACGCGGCAAGAGCGGCTTCAGAATCTGTGGTCACGCCAATCAGTTTGTTGCCGGTCAAAGTTAAGAGGGCAAGTAATGCATTGAAAATCACCGCGATTCCAATGGTAACCGGGGAGGGGGAAAACAAAGAAGGAAGAATGAAAATGACGGCTAAGGCCGCTGAGATTGCCCACCGCCACTTTCGCCTTGATGACAGGTGCTTGGACACATCATGGCACAAAGCCTCAATCACAGATTTGTCTTCTTCAAGGTTCTTTTTCAATTCTGCCGCTGTTTCTTCGGCCTTTCTTTTCTCAGTGTCGAGTTTCTCGCGAAGCTTCCTTGCTTTCTGTTCGCCTCTCTGTTTTTCTGCCTTCGCGGCCTCTTTGCCCCTTTGCCGTTCCTCTTCAAGGTACGGGTGGAGCATTTCGTCAAAAAGCTGTGGGAGATTGTCTTTTGTCACAACACTTGCTGCGCCAAGTGTTTTATCCATGAGCATCTGGGTACTTCGATCTTGTTGAATTAGAAGATTTAACTGGCGAACTTTTTCCTCGTCACCAAGTGCTTCGGTGGCTTTCTGGACTGCTTCCACCACCCCCCTTCTAACGGCCAGAACCCGTTCACAACTTGCCAGCAACATTCGTTTTGGAACATCCAACTCGTTTGCCCCCAACCCGGTACGAAGCCACATGGCAGTGGCTAGAACTCTTCTGTGAACGATTGGCGGGATTTGTGATCGGGTGAGTAGGCCCATTTCGATACATGACTTTCGCACAACCTGCGCTAATAGCCCATTTCGTGTCATCACCACAAAACGCGCGTTGAAAATGTCGCTGTTTTGTCTACCGCGTCTTTGGCGCATAACCAGTGTTGTGATGTCGGCATCGTGCTGGCGAGCGTGCAGGTTCCTTTGGTAGGTCTGCGCTTGGAAGATCGCCTCACGCTGGTCGTCGGTGAAGAAATGGTGTTCGGCTGGTGTTTGCTCCATCGTTCGGTGTTGAACTTGGACGCCTTCTTTTTCAAGAAAAGGGGTCGGGTTGGCGGCAATATTGACGACGAAATCTCGCAGTACTTCGCCACGGGCCAGTGCCGTTGCAGTTGGGCCAGTGGGTCGGCTGTTCTCCAACACTGCATTCAGTGCGCCCGACATTTCCTCCAAACTCTGCGCGAATATTCGGGTGCTTGCGCCAATGCGTTTGAGTTCATCAACCACGGCTTTGGTGTTTTCGCGAGCCGCATTTCCCGAAACTCCGAGTAGTTCCAGCGCTATTGGCGCATCC
>WFTN01000021.1 GCA_015485455.1 Planctomycetota bacterium
CAGGGGCGACATAGCGCCCGTACTCTGCATCAATCGCCCCTCACGACCACATGGTCGCATTGACTAACAGAAGATTTCACAGACTACCCACGTGAAGTCGCAATCCTGGTTGTGATTACGAACACGCTGCCACTCCTGGCTGTGTCGTGTTTTGAAAAGAAGTCCTAAGCATCGTTATTCTGAGCTTTCTTTGCGAGACGTTTTCTCACACAACGACCACGATCTCGTGAATGAGTCGGGCTAGCCTCAAACAAGCCTCAACGCTTTCTCAATTCCGAATAACAATCCAAGAATGAAGCCGCCGGACACGCGCTGCGTATCGTCGGTTAAATTTTCATCCTAGATTCACCAGATTTTTCTTGGCAGATCTGAAGGAACCTGCATGATAGGCCTGTCTGCTGATGAGAGAGACAAGGTACCGCAGGGCAGGTGCCGTCACTCAACCCAGCGACACCGTGAATCACGGTTGACTGGTGTTTCCTTGGGTCGCCAAGGAAGATGAGTTCTCGGCGGCGTGTGTCACAGCGCGACGGCTGGGGTTTGTGCCCTGTCAGAAAGGGGGTGTCAATATGAGTAGTGATTGTAACAGAGGTTCGCACCTCTGAGCATCCGCTCGACGGAGCTGATGCCGTGCGGCATTTCACTCTGTACAGGAGCCCGAGGCATTGCCTCGGGCTTCACCTTTTGCATCATCAAAAATTGTTCAGGTTCCATGGTCTCCATTTATGTCACGACTTCTGCCACTCTTGGGCATGCTCGCCCTGGTCAACGCATGTAGTTCCAGCCCATTCAGAGAGCTAACAGATCAACCACAAGTGTGCCTCATCGAAGTGCACGAGAATCAAGAGGCAAAGAACAAAGAAAGAACGGAAGTGGAACTATTGGAGTCCTACTATGGTTTAGAGACCCCAATTGAAACGATTCAAAAGAGAAGTTTGAGCGGTGATGAGCTCCTCACAATTCTTGAAGACAGAGGCTTCACCGTTTTCTCTTTTTCCGGTAGTCTTCGCCAAGAAGCAACAGGAGTCATCGACAACTTAGATGCAGGCCGACCACTTTTGCTTCTCTTGGACGCTGCCCCCCATGGCGCCTTTTGGGTCCTTGTGGTGGGATATGATGAGGACGGCGAATACCTCGTGGTCTATCGCCCAGATTCAACGCTGAAGGTCTTAACCCTCAGCCAGCTCATGCCTTGGTGGCAAAACAGCGAGCGCCTCACGTTGCTCGCAATTCCCAATCACCTCATGGGTGAATGACAGAGAAGGAAAATCATGCTCAAGACACACATTTTTGCCCTTGGTTTCTTATTGATGTTCGTCCCTGGAATGACGAGCACGCCCACAACGAATGCGAAAGAAACAGCCCCCACTACTGCTGCAAGGGCAGTGAAAGCTCCTTCAGCATTTCGCTCGCTTTCTCGGTCAGACATGAAAAAGCTCGGCCAAGCCAGTGCAGCTGTCAGTTCCAAGTCCATGGCGAAGAAAGGCGAAATCGCCAAGGACGAATCCACCTTCACATGGCGCTACTTGCTGATTTTCGCGGTGATCGCCTTGGGTGCCGCCATCACACTCTTAGTGATCTAAGAAGATCGACCCCAATTATGACCAGCCATCCCAGGCATGTGTCGACATTCGCCTGTAGTGCTCCCCAGCACCAGATGGTTTTTCCTTAACTGTGAAATGCCATGAGCTTAGAGCAAGGTGGGGCTCCATGAAACCCAGCGATTCGGATGGCCTGAACCCATCCGAATCAGAAGAAAAACACTCCCCCTCACAAGGGGGGGAACCTTGCGAGGGGAAATATCATCGAAGTTGTGCCATACAATCCGACCCTCCGTATTAAGAAGGGGGATCTTCATGCTTTCTGTGAAGAAAAATATTTCTTTTTCAGATAAATCGGAGAAAGATGGAGAAAAGATTTTCTATGCACCGAATTCCCACTCATAGGGAACTGTCACGAGAGTAAGACTCTCCGACAAATATCACAAATGATACTGGCGTAGAGAATCTGAGCTTGACGCTTGAAAGCACCGAGGTAATCACATGGAAAAATCGCGGCCCAAGTAGACGTCTCGAACAGTTTCATTGCTCAAGATCTCTTCGGTCGTTCCTTCCGCCAGCATACGCCCGTTGTTGAGAATGTAGGCACGATCACAGATTTGCAAAGTCTCCCTCACATTGTGATCCGTAACCAATACTCCAATCCTCCGCTCGATCAAATGTCGAACCACTTCGCGAATATCCCCCACGGCAATGGGATCCACGCCAGCGAAAGGCTCATCTAAGAGGATAAAGGAAGGTTTTGATGCCAGGGCCCTTGCGATCTCAACCCGACGGCGCTCCCCGCCACTCAACGCCATGGCTTTACGGTTGAGAAGATGCCCTATGTTCAAAGAATCGACCAACTGCTCCAACTCAGACCTACGCCCACTTCCATTGAGATCCTCCCGCAATTCCAAGGCAGCCATGATGTTGGCACGGACGTTCAAACGCCGAAAGACGGAGGCCTCTTGAGGTAGGTATCCCAAACCCAGTCGAGCCCGAAAGTGCATAGAGCGACGACTCACGTCTTGGCCATCCAACAAGATAGAACCGGAGTCGCAGGGGATCAGACCAACGACCATGTAAAATGAGGTGGTTTTCCCCGCTCCGTTCGGCCCGAGAATCCCGACAACTTCCCCTTTCTCCACATGAAAAGAAACAGAATCAACGGCCACTTTACCTCGGAATTTCTTGGTCAATGACTTGGCTTCGAGCATTTTCTCAACCGTTACCTGTGCAAAACGAAAATTGTCTCTTCTTCAACCAGCGAGGCCCGAATTGTTCACGGCCGAAGGGCCGCGAACCCATAAACAGTCGGGTTAGATGCTATCGTAAATCCGGGCCAAAGTCACCGGCAACAAAGGGAATTGCCCGATCTTCCCGGTCACAGGGACGGTGGGGCTCTTTGAAACCAACTTCAACCGGAACTTCCTCATGTCGTCGTCAACTTTCCTGGTCTCTCAAACTGGAGGAATATTTTGGGGCGAATGAATGGTAATTTGGTTATATCTGGTTTAGGAAGATCGCTTTGATGAGCATGAGTAAGCCGCCGCAGGTGGGATTGCCCGGCTCCAGGTTGGTTCTGTGAGTTTCGCCCTCGTGTCAATTCTGAGCCGGTATTTAGTTCGCGAAGTGGCCAAGCCCATCTTGGTTTTCTTCTTCGTGCTTACGGCGATTTTCACAGCATACTCGGCCTCGGAGTTCTTGGGGAAAGCAGCTCAAGGGATCATTCGTGTCGAGACCATTGCAACTTTGGTGTTCTTAAAGAGCATCATTGCCATGGAGGTGCTGCTCCCCATCGCCACCTTCCTGACCGTAGTCGTAGGTGTCAGTCGTCTGGGGTCGAACTACGAACTCACGGCTATGTCTTTTTGTGGCTTTTCGAGACTGCGGCTGCTCCGAGCCCTCTCTCTGCTATTTGTCTTAATCGCCATATCTGTGGCCTGTCTTTCCATTTGGGCGCGCCCACGGGTCTACGCCGAAACCTACCGTCTTCTTTCTCAAGCAAAGCGGCAATTCAATCTAGAAGATGTGCAAGACGGAGTTTTCCTGGGACAAGACGAAGGCAAAACTGTCATTTTCGTGGAAGGACAAAACGGAGAAACCAAGGAAGAGAATCACCGTGGCGTTTTTGTCTTTCTTGAAAGGAAGGCAAAACAAACAGTCTTGATGGCGAAGAGCGTCCGTCAAATTGACAACCCAGTAACAGGAGACACGGAGTTCATCTTTTCCGACATGGAAGGATGGCAACTGGGAGCAACCGACGATTCTATGACGATTGCCACCGAGGAACTGAGCATCCCGTTTTCCCGTGACGAAGAGGGCTCTTTGAGAACTCGCAGAAAGGCAACCCCAACCCTCAGTTTGAATCGACATGAGAACACAGAGGACTTAGCTGAATTCCAATGGCGGGTCTCAAGACCAATCTCAACTTTGATTTTAGGTTTCTTGGCGGTGGGGTTGGCAAGTTTCGTACCTCGCCGCGATCGTTACAAGCGCCTTCTTCTCGCTGTGGTCATCTACATCATCTACTTCAACTTGCAGGCTTTGGCCAAGACTTGGGTTGAACAAGGCATCGTCGGTCCAATGCCGGGGATTTTTTGGGTCGACGGTCTAGTGGCAACGATTCTGACCGCGCTCTTCCTGCGCTCTCGTTTGAAGCAAGGAAGCCGACCATGAGCACCTTAGACCGCTACATCGCCAAGTCATTTTATCGAGGCTTCACGCTCGTCGTATTGGTCTTGGTAACACTCTTCGGTTTCGCTGCTTTTGTCGAAGAATTGGACCATGTTGGCACAGGTGACTATCAACTAGGTGACGCTATCATCTATGTGCTCCTGACTATGCCCCGGCGTTTCTTTGACCTTGCCCCAGTCTCAGCCATGCTCGGCGCCCTTTTCTCCTTGGGCAGCTTAGCGGCAGAGAGCGAACTTATCGCCATGAGATCCATAGGGGCATCGGTCAAGAGTATCGCCCTTTCGTCACTCAAGGCATCCATTCCCGTCTTACTTATCATGATAGTCGTAGCTCAATGGATAGGCCCCAAATACGAAAGGGAAGCCCGCCGATTAAGAGCTACAGCGATTGCCAAAGGCGAAGCTCTCGAAACTCAGGATGGATTTTGGCTCAAAGACGGAAACAATTT
>WFTN01000022.1 GCA_015485455.1 Planctomycetota bacterium
ATAAGAGACAGACATTGTGGACTCCATTGGGTCGGTTGAAGCTGTGAATCTCCGAGTCAGCTATGTGGGCTGACTCGGATTGGTGATGTAAGGGCAAGAAGTGGCTGGGCTACTTCTTCTTTTTCTTTTTGTCTTTGTCCGTTTCGCCAATCAATTCGTCCCAAGACTCGGGGTCTTTGGCTTCGACTTTCTTGGTCCAGGAACTCTTGTTGACTTTCCACCAACCGAACCAGCGGCGGACCGCCTTGAGGCGTTCTTCTGCGGTCGAACGGGTCATACCCCCGGCACCGAATCCCTGACGGGTTTGGGCTGGCTGGAAGTTGAAATTAAGGCCTGTGATTTCCCTCAAAGTTTGGATGATCTGAAATGCCTTGGCGATTTCAGCGTTGTCTTCTTCAAAATCCAATTGAGAAAGCGACCGCAATAGGGCCGGGATAGCAGCCTTTCCACGGTCGATCATGGCGAACTTCGCATCATTGGCAGCGCGGAAGTTGTCCGTTTGTGTGAGCGTTGCTACCTGAGATTCCATTTTGCTCTTGGTGGCGTCACTCATGCCTTTTGGCCAGTCAACCAAACTTGGTTTTTCTTCTGGTGGACCAGCCGGGCGTCTGACCCTTTTCTTCTTGGGCTTCTTATAGATGTCGTCGATGGGATTCTTATTGCGCATCCGCATTTTAACACCGGTGGCAGTGACTTTGCCCTGCAACTGATGCTGAATGGTGACGATGCCCCAAGCGTCTAAGTTTGCCACGTCCCGGACTGTGTGGTATCCGGGCAGAAGGGAGCTCTTGACGCGGATCATCAACTTTGGGCGTCCCTTGGCATCCTCGATGAGCATGTCGACATTGCCGTAGTCGATTCCGATGTTGATGTTCTCAGGAATGAACTTGCCATCAAGAAGGTCTTCTTGAGCGAACTCACGAACCAAGGAGGCTAAGTCTTCGTCCATGACTTTATCAATGTACTTATTGCGCAGCTTCTTCTTAGCCTCGTCGTCTAAGTCTTCATAGCGCTCGCCCTCTTGGCGGTTGTTGAGATGATCGACCTTGGCGAAGAGAACATCCCAGGCCATGAGATCGTTGATGGCTGCTTCGTCTTCATTCGCTAAGGCCAAGAGGAATTTTTCTGCCAATTGGATGGGGACAAGGCTCTTTTTCTTGGGAGTAGGACGATTGTCACCGCCAACAACTTCTATTGGTCCGGCAACTGTTCTTTCTTTCTTCTTAACCGGTTCTTTGTCCGACAGTGAATACAAACCAAAGATGACAAGGAAGCCGATGATACAACCACCCAAGATCTGCATAGCCATCTTGTTGTCGTTTTTGTTGATTTGCTCTCGGGCTGATACCTGAGCCTCTTTTTTGCTTTTGCGACGATTATTCCGTCGTCCTGGTCTCCGTGAAGCCATGAAGGGCTTATCTCCTAGTCTTTTTCGATCTCTAAATGTCCTGACTCTCTTATTGAGAGTCCTCTGGCAAGAGCCAGTTATGGGTGGGTGTTTTCCAGGGACGAGTAATCTAACAGTTTCCATCGTATCTGTGGGCATTTGGTGAATTTCGTTTTCTGTCGGGAAAAGCCGGCTTCATGTCTCCAAAAGTGGACATCTGAGCGCCCTAATTCCCAGGGGAAAGACACCTTGTTTGACTTAAGAACTGGAGCGCGGCCTTTAATCATAACTTAAGTCTATTATGAGAAAGCATTTATATCAATCATCTTGGCCGGGGCGGGTGGCTCGGGGTTGGCACGAAATTTGATACTGTAAGGCGAGAGCCCCCTGTAAGGCTCATTAGCAGAGGAGACTGTCTCATGGCACGTTTATCACAAAAATTTCTGTTTGCTTTGACCCTCAGTTTGATCTTGTTTCCCTTGGCTATTTCAGCCTCCGCCCAGCGCCGGAGCAATAGGGGAAACAATCAAGCCCGGACTCCAAGCAGACGTGCATCCGTAGCCCGTCCTCCAACCGGCAGGTCCTCAGGAACTCGGGCAACAACACCGAGACCACGGCGCGCGGCTCCCACGCGCCGTCCTCAAGAGCGCCCTAAGCCTCGGCCACAAGAACGTCGTCGGACAGTAAAACCGACCAGACGAGCACCGCAGCAGAGAGCCAAGACCCCGACCCGTCGAGCACCTCAGCAGAGGACCAAGACGCCCACGCGCCGGACACCTCAAACTCGCAGCCATACTCGCCGTCGTCCTGTGACGACACCAAGGCAACCGACAAAGCGTCGAACAAGCACCCGCGTTCCGAGCGTAAAACGCTACCAGGGCAGTTCGAGTACGCCCCGTCGCGATCGTCCCACACCTCGGTCCAACAACAATGAGCGTGATACTCGCCGTCGGTTAGAGCAAAGCCGGGCGCAGCGGGAGGCTTCTGCCCGCCGCGCTAATCTTGAGCGCACCCGCAAAATTAACGAGCGCAACCGTCGCACCCCGACCAAGCGGACAGCGAAGTCTACACCCGCCCCACAGAGGCGGAATGGTGTTTCTGTCTCTCCGTTGCGCCGGAGCAGCGGCTTTGGCACCAATCGAGGCAGCCGCAACCAGCCTTCACGGGGATTCGGTCGCAATGGCGAAAGAAAACAACCAAATAGTCGTTTGAAAACACCCACTGGCAAGAGAGTCGATCCCTCCCGCCGCGCGACTGCTGGGACCAACAATAATCCCCGGGCAACTCGGCGCAGCACTTCAAATCGAGTGCCAACAAGTGACCTGAATAAGGGTAGGGCAAACCTCTCGAAAGGTAGCCGCCGGAGTAGTCGGGGACTGCCAACAAGATCGAACTTGGGACGTGGTGGCATCGTCACATCGGATCGAAATCGTCGTGGTGGTGCAAGAGCCAAGAAAACCGTTGCCAGGCGGCCAACGCCCTTGCGTCCTATGGCAGCGCCGAAGGCCCGAGCCGCGGTTGTGCAACCCCTTCCAGCAGTGCCTTCACGGCGGTTGGCTATTCCCACGACTGTCAATACAGCCCCTCGTGCCTCTCACGGGCGCTCACGCCGCCGCAGCAGAAGACATCGGGATTCAAACCTGAATTTCGGTCTATTCTTTGGTGGTGGGGGCTGGGGATTTGGTGCCGGTTATTCCAACTACAGCTACTTCAATGGAGGGAGCGCTATCTCCTTCGGCTTCGGTGGTGGTTTGGGTTATGCCGGAAGCTACCTCCATGGGGCGGGCTACGGACCATACTGGAATTCCTACTACTATGGCTATCGTCCTGGGCACTTAGGTATTGCAAGTCCGGCTCATGTCTACTTCGGACACCAAGTTGACTTCCGCTATCGCACACGTTTGCACTTTGGGTTTAATTACTACCACCCATTTGCAACTTACACGCCTTATCCATTCTATCGGACCAGTTACTATGAGCCTTGGTATGTCAACTACTTCGCCAGAAGAACACCGGCTTATCGAACCTACTATTATGTTCAGGAGCCTCCACCAGAGACCTTCATTACATATGTAGAAACCGCAGATCCATTCGTGGAGGAAGTGGAGGTCTTAGATGTGGCCGTGTTTGATGGCCTGGACTATGACGCCGGCTATGTCGAAGACTCTTTTGATCCAGTCTTGCGCGATCCTATCCCCGTTGTCTTTCAAAGCTCCTTCTCCGGGGGCGTGCCTTCTGGACAGACTTTTGATGAGGCTCTGGCATGGGGCGAAGAGGCTCTTTTCAATGGCGACTACAACGGCGCAGCGGAAGCGTTTCGCCAAGCGATGAAGTTACGTTGGGACGATGCCTATCCTAAGTTCCAGTTGGCGTTGGCTCTCTTTGGGGCAGAACGCTACGACTTGGCTTACTTGTCTCTCGAACTTGGTCTCGACCAGAATCCGGCTTGGATCTATCGTCGTTTTGATGTCCGAGATGCTTTTGCTTCATCAGAAGAATTTGGCAGTCGCATCAGTGCTTTAGAGCGCTACCTCATTCGTAATTCTCGGGATGATGATGCTCGCTTCGTTCTTGGCTATTGCTACTTCTTTTCTGGCAACCTTTTTGGCGCCAGAAGCGTGACACGAGTCTTGGATGATTCCCCCCGGTCATTCCCGCATTTGAAGAGCTTGGCTTCCGAGGCTGAAAAACGCCTCCTAGAGAGTCGATAGCCCGTCTTCTACCCTATGGCGCCAATGAATTGGCCCGTCTTGATAAGGCCCCATTCAGCTTCTTGTTGGATGGGGCCTTCTTCTTGGCTGCTCTGAAAGGAATCCATCTCATCTGCCTTTTCAGTCGTACAAGGCATGTGGTCGATAAATATGTCGATGGACTTTGGGAATTTGCGGGCTCTTTGGAGAATCCTTTGCCAACCTTGGCTGAGAAACTGATGGAACGCTTTCGACTTTGGCGGGCAGAAACATTGCTCACCCAGGGCCGTTACGTGTCGGCCTCTCGTTTCTTGGCGAAAATCTCAACGGGGCATTGCCGATCATTGCGTCTAAAAGGTCGTCTCCTGGGGCGAGCTGGGCTTCCTGTGGCGGCAGTGGCGTGTTTTCGTCAAGCGATTCGTGCCCCCGGGGCCACCATGGAAGATGTTCTCGAACTTTCTTTCGGATTGGTGAAAGTGAGAGATTTCGAAGCGGCGGAGGGAGTTTTGACATCCTATTTGAGGAAGTCCCCAGACGATCTTCGGGCCCAGCGACTCCTGGCCCACATTTTTCGGGCCCAAGGACGATTCGCCACAGCCTTGCGGACACTCCAGGCCATGCGTCCCGGCAAAGTGGCTGCCAAGTATGCCAATCTCATGCCTCCGGTGCCTAGATTGGGATGGTGCCCCCAGAAAGCCTGGCAACAAGCGTTGCTTCAAGCAGGGAAAGACGTCCATCGCTGGTCCAATCCTGCGGCCATGGCGAGCGATCAGCAAGGGCGAGATCGGCTTCTTTGCTTCTTTGATGAGCTCGCTGGCAAGAAGGGCGGGCGAAAAGCCCTGGCCTATGGCGTGGCCCAAGCTCTGACTTCTGGCGAATCATGGCTCCTTCCTTGGGTTAGGAAGAGCGCTGTCTACCTCAAACTGGACATGCCCAAGTCTCTTCCTTCCTTTTTGGCTCGTTACGGAAGCCGAGAAGACAAACATATCCTTTTGGCAGCTTTGACCGTGGGACGCTTCGAAAGAGAGCAAGCAGCGATCGCTCTGATCTCTTTGGGCTATCCCGAATACGTTGAAGTGTTGGAAGAGATGAGACTCTGCAAATCCGCTACTGGCGCTTCGGGCTCCACTGCGATAGATTTGGAGGGTCATGCCATCATTCAATCTTCAAAGTGAATACGAACCCACCGGCGATCAACCCCAAGCAATTGAGGACTTGTGCCAGGAACTCTCCGCAGGCAAGCAACACCTCACATTCTTGGGTGTCACAGGGTCTGGGAAGACGTTCTCTATTGCCCAAGTCATCCAAAGGATGGGGCGGTCATCACTCATCTTGGCTCCCAACAAAACCCTGGCTGGGCAGCTCTTTTTGGAATTCAAAGAGCTCTTTCCCGATAACGCCGTCGGTTATTTCGTTTCCTACTACGACTACTATCAGCCCGAGGCCTACGTGGTGGCCAGCGACACTTATATTGCCAAGGATTCGGCGATTAACGACCAAATCGACCGTTTGCGCCACTCTGCCACTCATGATCTTTTGACCCGAGACGATGTCATCATTGTCGCCAGTGTCTCTTGCATATACGGCATCGGCTCACCAGATGCCTATTCGGAGATGAGTGTGTCCATAGGGACGGAGGAGGATTTAGATCGGGATGAGCTTCTGCGCCGTCTCATCACTATGCAGTATGTTCGCAATGACTTCGCTCCACGCCGGGGTACTTTTCGTGCCCGCGGCGATGTGGTTGAAATCTTTCCAGCCTATGCGGAAGATCGAGTGATTCGGGTTGAACTATTTGGCGATGAGGTCGAACGGATGTCGGAAGTGGACGTGCTCACGGGAGAAATCTATGGCGAGCCCACAAAGGTCGTCATTCACCCGGCGAGTCACTATGTTAAACCCAAGGACTCGATGAAACGGGCCATTGATGCCATTGACGAAGAGAAAGAAGAGCGGGTGGCGTTCTTTCAGAAGAAGGGCTATTTGGTGGAAGCTCAGCGAATCGAGCAACGGACCAATCTTGATTTAGAATTACTCACAGAGCTGGGCCATTGCAGTGGCATCGAAAACTACTCCCGCCACTTGGATGGTCGCCAAGAAGGGGAACCACCGGCTACTCTTCTTGACTACTTTCCTGAGGATTTCTTGTTGTTCATGGATGAAAGCCATGTGACCTTGCCCCAAGTAGGAGGCATGTACAAAGGGGATCGCTCCCGCAAGCAAAGTTTGGTGGATCATGGATTCCGGTTGCCCTCGGCCTTAGATAATCGTCCTCTCCAAATTGATGAGTTCCGCAAGCGAATTGGGCGGGTGATCTACGTCTCGGCCACGCCTGGTGACGTAGAGTTGAGCGATTCCGGTGGTGTTACCACAGAGCAGATCATCCGACCAACCGGACTCTTAGACCCTCAAGTGACCATCGAGAAGGCCACGGGGCAGATTGACCATTTGCTCGGGGAGATACGTGCTGAAGTCAAGAAAGGCGGGAAGGTCTTAGTGACTTCTTTGACCAAGAAGATGGCCGAGAACCTCACCGAGTACTATCGCGACTTGGATCTTCGAATTCGCTATCTACATAGCGACATTGACACCATGGAACGCCATGCCATCATTCGAGCCTTGCGCTTGGATGAATTTGATGTCCTGGTGGGGATTAACTTGTTGCGGGAGGGATTAGATATTCCCGAAGTGACTTTGGTGGCCATTCTGGATGCTGATAAAGAAGGATTCTTGCGGTCGAAGAGATCGCTCATTCAGACAATCGGCCGGGCCGCTCGCAACGTCGATGGCCGGGTGATTCTTTACGCCGACCGAGAAACCGACTCGATCAAACTGGCCCTAGACGAAACGAACCGCCGCCGTGCAATCCAAGAGGAGCACAATCGTGTTCACGGAATCACGCCTCAAACGATCAAAAAGAAAGTGCAAGAACTCCTCAACTCCGTGTTTGCTTCGGACTACGTCACTGTCGACTTAGAAGAAGATGGGGGTGGCCTGGAGTCGAAGGAAGAACGAGATAAGTTACCTCAGATCATCAAAGAGATTCGTGAGCGCATGATTGGCTTAGCCAATGATCTGAAGTTCGAAGAGGCAGCGGATCTCCGCGATCAGATTCATCGACTGGAGACTCTCTACTTGGAGAAGTCTTGAGTGGCTCAGCTCGATTTTTTGCAATCGGAAGTCGCGGCGATACCCAGTGAGCCAGGGGTCTATCTTTTTCTCGATGACAAGCACAAGATCCTCTATGTCGGCAAGGCAGTGAATCTCCGCAGTCGGGTTCGGTCTTACTTCAACAAGACGAAAGACCATCGATTGGTGACGGAGTTTATCCATCACTTCGCTCGATACATGGATTTCTTGGTGACGGACAGCGAAAAGGATGCTTTGCTTCTTGAAAATAGCCTGATCAAGAAACATGCTCCCAAATTCAATGTGCGCCTCCGCGATGACAAGACCTATTTTAGTCTCCGTCTCGACCGCAAAGCGAAATGGCCTTGGTTTACTATTGTGCGCAAACGCAAAGAGGAAGAGGGTGTTCTTTTCTTCGGCCCTTACACCTCAGCCACAGCCTGCCGACAGACCCTCAACTATTTGAATACGATGTTTCCCCTACGAACCTGCACTGACTCTGTGCTCGCCAACCGCAGCCGTCCATGCATTAGCTACGAAATCAAACGTTGTGCCGGCCCATGCGTCGATTTGATCTCTGAGTCTGATTATCAGGTGATCGTCGAAGATGCCGTTCAATTCTTGAAAGGTAAGAACAGCGACTTGGTTCGCGATCTTGAGGGGAGAATGAAGGCTGCTGCCGCCAAACTTGACTATGAGCAGGCGGCCATGATCAGGGACCGCATTGAGGCCATTCGCACCACCGTAGCCCAGCCTCATGTGACGAAGAACACGAAGCAAGATTTTGATGTCATCGGTCTCTATCGAACCGAGAAAGAAACCCAGCTTTGCGTCTTGTTCATTCGTGACGGTATTCTCACTGCCAGCTCGTCCTTTTTGTTTGACAATCATCATGAGACCGAAGAACTCTTGCGATCGTTCTTAGGGCAATTCTATACCAGTACTCATCTTCCTCCAGCAGAAGTGGTGCTTCCAGAAGAGTGTGCTGAATTGCCGCTGATTGCCGATATGCTTTCTAACCTTCGGGAGTCGTCGGTGAAGATTGTCGTACCGGAGCGAGGCGAAAAGAAACGCCAGCTTCTTTTGGCCATCAAGAACGCAGAGCTGGCATATTTGCAAAGAAACCGTGACAACACAGAGATGACTCGGGTGATGCAAAACCTGAGGACTCGGCTCGACTTGGTGAGAATTCCCCGAAGAATCGAATGCTATGACATCTCGAACCTCATGGGCACTCACGTGGTGGGCTCGGGGGTTGCCTTTCTCGACGGTCGCCCAGACAAGAGCCGCTACCGACGGTACAAAATTAAGACAGTTGAAGGTCAGGACGATTTTGCTTCCATGGCTGAAGTCTTAGGAAGACGATTGAGAAGAGGGGCACGGGAAGACGATTTGCCTGACTTGATCATCATCGATGGGGGCGAGGCTCAGTTGGATGCAGTCTTTGAGGTTTTTAAGGACTTGCGAATTGACCAAGTGGATTTGATCTCCCTGGCCAAAGCAAGAACGGGCAAGCGAGCGAACACAGCGATCAAGAGGAAGGAACGCATTTTCAAACCAGGCCTCACGGTGCCCATCATTCTCGATCAACGTTCTCCTGAGCTTCGGCTTTTGATGCGACTGCGAGATGAAGCCCATCGGTTCGCAATTACTTATCACCGACGCCTTCGGGCCAAGGCTCAAGTAACATCGATTCTGGAATTGGTACCGGGGATTGGCAAACGAAAAGCCAATGAACTTCTGAGGGCTTTCGGTTCGGTCAAGGGAGTTCGTGAAGCACAAAAAGACGCCATCTTGAAGGTCAAGGGAATGAACGCTTCCCTCTTCGAGATATTACGAGAATTCTTTGAAACGAGAGGGCATTTGGAAGATGACATGGGCATTCGAGAAGAAGACTGAGGGCTTTGGGCCATGAACGAAAAAGACGAAAAAAGGGCCTCCCTTCTCATTCACCAGCTTGGTTTCTTTGGCTACGTGGTGCCCATCGTCGGCAACCTCTTGCCCTTATGGATTTTTTGGCGACGCAAACGAAAGGAGTCGAAGGTCTTGGAAGCCCATGGGATCGCTGCTTTGAATTATCAGATAACAGTCACTATTGTGATGATCTGCCTTTGGGTTCTAACCCTATTCCTATTGGGTGTTGGTTTTGTCCTGTTCGCTTCTGCAAACATCGCCCATGTTTGCAGCATGATCTGGGTAAACCTCCAAGTGAGCGAAGGGGAAGAGCCTGAGTATCCCCTGACTTTTCAATTCATGACAATGCCAGAGCTCGGTAAGAAACCATGACTGATACGAAAACCAGCAAGACCCCTAAGAGCGTCAAGAGATTCATCGGCCAAGTGGATCTCGATGTTTGCCGACATGATGGCGTTTAGACTGGAGAGAAAACAACCAGGGCAATTGTGCTCGATGCGCCATTCTTTCTTGGACGGATGTGTGGTTAATCGACGATGACTATCTGAATGAGGAAGAAGAGCCCGACCGCAAAAAGGATGGCTCCAAGTAGGATGAGATAGCGAAACCCGCCGTCTCTTTGACTCAAATCCTGGCGAATCCAATGGAATGAAGTTTGGGTGGCATCGCCACCAGAAAATTTGCTGTAACTGAGAGCCTTACTGCTAATGCCCATGTCCTTGGCGTTGACGTCATTGCTTACCGCAACTTCTTGGGGATGATCGGACTCGTCGAAAACCAAGCTGAAATGTGTTTCGCCCACGCGAATCTCATCACCGTCGGTGAGCACGGCTTTCTCGATCTTGTTGCCATTGAGGAAAGTGCCGTTTTTTGAGTTGAGGTCCTCGATGAGCCAGCGGTGCCCCAATTTGTAGACCCGAGAGTTCTCTCTGGACATGCGGCTATCTTCGATGGGAATACCGTTCTTCGCCAAGCGTCCAATTGTATTGGAATCTTGCAAAGGGAATTCGCTACCCCGGGCCGCGCCGTTTTTGACAATGAGCAAAGCCATGTTCTTCTCCGTATCGGCTGAGATTGTAGTGAGAGGGGCGAATTTGAGCAAGTTTGTCCAAAAGGGGGCATTCGTGCAGAATTAGGCAGCCGGCTCATTTATCAGATCGCTCAGGGCCACCAAGTAGTGAATAATTCGGGATGAGCGAACGAGGATAGATCCGATTCAGAAGGGACTTCGGTTGAATTCATGACGGAACAAGTAGAAAGCGCCGTTTTAGCCACCCTGTTGCGCAAGCAATACCCGGGCCACTTCGGGGGTGAAAAGCAGGTAGCCATTGAGCAATTAGATCTTTTGCTTCGACCTGGAGAGGCCTTGATGCTTGTTGGACCCAATGGGGCTGGCAAGAGTACGGCGCTTAGGCTGATGGCGGGGATCGAAAGACCGGACAGTGGTCGATTGACAATTCTTGGAA